>NZ_JBGCUC010000005.1:0-283769 GCF_043420595.1 Erwinia plantamica | reverse complement strand
AGCGGGAATAGCTCAGTTGGTAGAGCACGACCTTGCCAAGGTCGGGGTCGCGAGTTCGAGTCTCGTTTCCCGCTCCAGTATTATCCTCCCAAAATGCTTTTTGTAACCTATCCTGATGTCAGTAGTTATCCCATTTTCCCTCTGTTTCTGATTTCACAATCTTATAAACTTACCTGCTTTTGAGACCCAGCCTGGCCGTTTCTGTTGAGTAACAGATGGCGCAGCACTTCCTTTATTTACGCCTCCTCGCAGCGTAATAACAACGAATACAGGGACTGGCTACGTCACGGAACCCTTCCCTGCCTGATGCGTTATGCTGAACCCGCTTGTAACAGGACGTCGCTACAGCGGATTAGCGGAAACGAGCAATGGAAGTCAGCATTTTTTTTGGATAAGCGCTAAAAATTTTTCTACAAAACCCTTTCAGACCTTGCTGCTGGAGCATCGTATCCGCTATGGCACCGATCGCTTTTTCCTCAATGGGAACCTTGTCGCTGATACTCCATCCCCGACGCGGGTGAGTCTGAATAATATTTTCCGTCAGTCCGGCATCCTGTAGCTGCTTTCTTAATTTTGAAATAGTCTGATAAAGCGTATTCGGGGTGACAATTTTCCCATGATTTTCCCAGCCCGCCGCATACAGGGAATGATGAGAGACCATTTCCCCGCTTTGGCAAATCAGCAAATGCAAACAGCGCGAAGCGGTAACGTAAGTGACATGCTCTTTTCCCGTTTTGCACGAGATAAGCTTATTCTGCTGAGGAACAAAATGGATCTGATTGTTAATGCAATAAACAATAGAATCTTTATTATCCATGGTGCTTATCGTCCTTAATAAGTGGCATATCCTGAAGATATTGTTATGTGTTTTTAATAACCAGCCACAGGCGCATGGCTGAGCCTGAAATTTTTTTGCCTCGTCAGGCGCGCGCGTCTGTTTTACTGTTAATTAATGTAATTTTTTAAAAATAAAGTCGACGGCGCTGGGATGCTTTAACACCTTTTAATTATCAATTCTTACCGTAAACGCCAGAACGCGTATCTTTGTCAATGCTTTTATCCTTTGCAATAACAAAGAAATGTCATAAGTAAGTGTGCGGCCAACTTCCCCTGTATTCAATCTTTTTTTTACTGGTCGGATGAATCACTTTAGCCGTAAATTAAATAGCCGGGTAAATTATATATGATGAAGATATTAATAACTTTTAACATAGCCTGGTGTCAGGCTGGAAAAAGTGAGATCCAGCGTATCTGCTTGTATGGGAACATAAAAAAGGCAGGCAGGGGGCCACAAATGTAACCGAGGGCAGGTAATAGTTGGACGACCCTTAATTAAGACAGGAGAAAATAACAGGCTAAGCGAAAAATAAAAGGAATCAGATATAATTGGCTAATATTTAATGATTTTTTTAAGGAAGAACGGGATGGTTAGCGAGGTAATGAATTGTTTTTTTAGAAGTTTCAGACTGCTCACAAGCCGATGGTTTACTTTATTCAGGTGATAACGTGATGATCGAGCGAACATTAGCCTTGAGTGTTTAACTATAAAGCAACATTTTAATGGGTTTTGCGGTTAGTGGTTCATAACCTCTCTGCTTGTGCTGAGAATGTTGACATTAATTTTAGGGGGGGGCTTACTTTCGTTCAGGATATGCCTGTTGCCGTTAAAATGGAAAAGGGAAACATCAGCCGGCCTTGCGCTCAGTACTCAGCATGGGCAGCCTGCGGTTCCTGTAACACGCAGAGAGTACGAAGGAGAAATTGCTGGCATGGGCTATAAAGGCATTTCAGTGGATAACTGTCATCAAACCCTTCCTGATAATATTTTTTATAAAGAGTTTTAAAGTAATAAAATTAATGGAGGCGTCACTGCTGGAAATACGGATAAGAACAGGTTATCGAAGGTTATCTATGAGAGGTGCTAATGACCAGCTGTGGAGCAGGTCAGGATAATGGCGAGGGCTGCCCCTAAACAGCAGGCTTTGTTAAATCAGCTAACGGTTCGCCTGTTCAGGATGACCGGTAGGGTTTAAGAGCAGGCAGCAGCCCGGCAGGGAACGCCAACAAGGGAAACGAGCCGAAGTGATGAAACAACATAGTAAGAAGGGGAAGGGCCTCTCCATGAGGTATAAACGCGCAGCCCGAGGGTTTACTCTGCATTCGAGGAGCGTTTATCACCCTGTCTGTCAGCCTACGCATAGATGCGTAGCAAGGCGACGATCGCCAGCAACAATTAGCCGCAGACAGCAGAAAAAAGCTTGTTTTTGCTCAATGATACGTTCATAATCGCACCCGTTCGACCATAAGAGAATAACAATTCTTTTAAAATCAACAAGTTAACAATTTTAACGCGGTTAACTCTTAGTATTATCTCTTTGCGGGAATAGCTCAGTTGGTAGAGCACGACCTTGCCAAGGTCGGGGTCGCGAGTTCGAGTCTCGTTTCCCGCTCCAGAACATTCATCATTATCATTTCTGATCGAGTTATCCACAGCCCTTTAGCGGCTGGGTTTCGCTTTTTTCAGCCTGTACAGAATAACCTTCAACAGAGTTATCCACAGGTTGCGATCTACCCCTGCCTGCTATTCAGGAATAAAAGACGTTACGCACATTTTTTATCTTTTTGATTTATAAAGAAAAATTAATATTTCAAAATGTTATAGAGATCGCTTGCGCTTTCTGTGGCAGTTGAATGACAACGGCTTTTTATTTTTATGCACAGCGTGTGGAAAAGTGGCTTAACGACGCAGGCAGCCTACGTGGTTATTTATGCGTCGCGCGGCAATCCTTTTTCTATGACGCGCACCAGCCGCTTTTGCTGGCCGCTCTGCACCTCAATCGCGTTTTCCGCTCGCCTTGCCAGCTGACGGGTCAGCGCCCAGGTAATATGCTCGTCCAGCATCGGATTTTCTCCCTGACGGTTTTGTAAGGCCGCCACGTTTTCCTCTGACCAGGGCGCATTGCCCAGCGCTACCGCGACGTTGCGCAACCAGCGAAGATGACCGATACGTCTGATCGCCGATCCTTCCGTCACGCGTAAAAAGGTCGCCTCGTCCCAGGCAAACAGCTCGGTTAAGGGCGGCGCATGAAGCACGGCGCGCGGGCTGAAATCATCCTCATCCGTTAGCTGACCGTAGCGATTCCAGGGGCAGATTAGCTGACAGTCGTCACAGCCGTAAATGCGATTGCCGATAAGCGGCCGGAACTCTTCCGGAATGGCGCCTTCCAGTTCAATGGTCAGATAGGAGATACAGCGCCTGGCATCCACGACGTAAGGCTCGACTATCGCGCCGGTCGGGCAGGTGGTCAGGCAGGCGACGCAGCGACCGCACTGCTCCTGCTGCGGTGAATCGACCGGTAAAGGCAGGTTGATCAGCAGTTCGCCAAGAAAAAACCACGAGCCGGCTTCCCGGTTCAGGATCAGAGAATGTTTGCCCGTCCAGCCCAGCCCCGCTTTGGCCGCCAGCGGTCTTTCCAGCACCGGGGCCGAGTCGACAAAAGGCCGAAACTCAGCCTCTTCGCAGCGCTCACGGATACGATCGCCGAGCTTTTTCAGGCGATTGCGCAATACTTTGTGGTAATCACGTCCCAGCGCATAGCGGCTAACGTAGCCAAGCTGCGGATTTTTTAGGGTGCTGGCGAACGCCGCCTTAGCGGGCAGATAATTCATGCGCACGCTGATAACCCGCAGCGTGCCGGGCTGTAGCTCATGAGGGCGGGCGCGCATCATACCGTGACGCGCCATCCAGTCCATTTCGCCATGATATTGCTTGTCTAACCAGGCCTGCAGGCGCGGCTCTTCCAGACTAAGATCGGTATCGCAGATACCGACCTGCTGAAAGCCGAGTTCCAGCCCCCACTGTTTAATTTCCAGGGCGAATTGAGAAAGATCGAGAGGATGCGACATGACTAACCTGAACCAGCTAAATAACCCGACCAGTTTACCCTATTCTGTCTGGCCTGTAGAGGCGATTGCGCAACTTGAGCGCGAGGGCGCGGACGCATTGGGGATCACGCTGTTTGAGCTGATGCAGCGGGCGGGCGAAGCGACATTCCGCCACGTTCAGGCCCTGTACCCGGAGAAGAAACGCTGGCTGATCCTGTGCGGCCATGGCAATAACGGCGGCGACGGTTTTATTGCGGCTCGCCTGGCGCTATCGGCAGGGAAGGAGGTGACGGTCATTGCCTGCGAAGGATCGAAGGCGCTGCCGGAAGAAGCGACACAGGCGCGCGACGCGTGGCTGGCGGCAGGCGGGGAAATCCATGCGGCGGACACGCCCTGGCCTGAACAAAGCGATATTATTATCGATGCGCTACTGGGCACCGGGCTGAACCGCGCCCCTGGCGACCAATACGCCCGGCTGATTGAGAAAGCGAATGCGGCCAGCGCGCCGGTATTTGCCGTAGATATACCCTCCGGGTTAGTGGCTGCTAACGGGACCACTCCCGGCGCAGTTATTAACGCCGCCCATACGCTAACGTTTATCGCGCTTAAGCCGGGTCTGCTGACCGGTAAAGCACGGGATTGCGTCGGTCAGCTACATTTCCATGCCCTTGGGCTGGATGCCTGGCTGGCAGGGCAAACTGCACCGATGGCGCGCTACGATGCTTCCGTGCTGACGCGCTGGCTGCCGCCGCGTAAGCCCACTTCTCATAAGGGCGACCATGGCAAGCTGGTGATAATCGGTGGCGATCAGGGAACGGCTGGCGCCATCCGGATGACGGGCGAAGCCGCGTTGCGCGCCGGAGCAGGCTTAGTGCGAGTACTTACTCACAAAGATAATGTCTCACCGTTGTTAACGGCGCGGCCCGAGCTAATGGTACAGACGCTAAGCGATCGGGCGCTTGATGAGGCGCTGGAATGGGCCGACGTCATTGTGATTGGCCCGGGGCTGGGGCAGCGTGACTGGGGTAAAGATGCCCTGGAAAAAGTAAAAAAATCGTCTAAACCGATGCTTTGGGATGCTGACGCGCTTAACCTGCTGGCAATCGCTGGCGATAAACGTCAAAATCGAGTCATTACGCCGCATCCGGGCGAAGCGGCCCGTCTGCTTAATGTAAAAACCAGCGAAATAGAGAGTGACCGCTTACTTGCCGCTCGCAGCCTGGCTAAACGCTACGGCGGCGTGGTGGTCCTGAAAGGGGCCGGCACGCTGATTGCCAGTGAAGCGGGCGAGATGGCGATTGCCGATGTCGGTAACGCCGGTATGGCGACCGGCGGCATGGGCGACGTGCTTTCCGGCATTATCGGCAGTTTGTCAGGCCAGAAGCTCTCGCTGTATGAAGCGGCCTGCGCAGGCTGCGTGGCCCACGGCGCTGCGGCGGAAGCCGTATCGCAACGTCTGGGCACGCGCGGGATGCTGGCGACCGATCTGTTTTCCGAGCTGTACCTGTTTGTTAACCCAGAGATCCTGAACAGAAAAGAATGAAGACCGCTATCGCATTGTCCGACGAGGCTGCCACTCTCGCACTGGGAGCCAGCCTGGCCCGCGCCTGTCACAGCGCGGCAACACTCTATTTGTATGGCGATTTGGGCGCGGGGAAAACCACGTTCAGTCGCGGTTTCTTACAGGCGCTGGGTCACCAGGGCAACGTGAAAAGCCCGACCTATACGCTGGTAGAGCCTTACGTTCTGCCGGATCGTCGCATTTATCATTTCGACCTCTACCGGCTGGCCGACCCTGAAGAGCTGGAATTCATGGGGATCCGCGACTATTTTGGCGGCGACAGCCTTTGCCTGGTCGAATGGCCGCAGCAGGGTGCGGGCTTTCTTCCGCCGCCGGATATTGAACTGCGTCTCAGTTATCAGGGCGAAGCCCGTCAGGCAGAGCTTGAGGCCTGCTCGGCAGAGGGCGAGGCGATCCTGGCCCGCATGGAGAAAGACGGACAATGATCAAGCTGGGACTGCTGCTGGCTGCTTTACTGAGTACGTTTTCCACTCTGGCCGCTAATTTATCGGATATACAGGTTTCAAACGGCAACGACAGGGCCTCGATCACGCTGAGCTTCGGTGGTCAACCGGTGTATGGCTTCTTTCCGCTGCACAATCCGGAACGGGTGGTGCTGGATATTCGCCAGAGCGGCGTGATCAAAGGCCTGCCGTTGACGTTCAGCGGCGATAATATGGTGAAGCGTATTCGCGCCAGCACGCCAAAGGATAAGCAGAGCATCCGGCTGGTGTTCGAGCTGACGCAGCCGGGAAAAACGCGCGCCGTGACCCAGCGTAACGGCAGCACCTATAACGTGGTTTTCACCATCAACGGCACGCGTCCGGCTCCGCGATCTGCCGCCGTCAGCAGCGTTTCTCGGCCCGTTCCGGCAGACAATCCGTTTAAGGGCAACGCCGTTACGGCGGTCAGCAACGGCAACGAAGTCGCGGTGCCGGGCAGAACGGTGCGTGCCGTTGACGAAGCTATTATCGTGGCGATAGATGCCGGACACGGCGGCCAGGATCCGGGTGCTATCGGCGCGAACGGGCTGAAAGAGAAAAATGTGACTATCGCCATAGCGCGCAAATTAAAAGCGTTGCTGAATGCCGATCCTATGTTTAAAGGCGTGATGACCCGCGACGGCGACTATTTTATCTCCGTGATGGGCCGCTCGGACGTGGCGCGCAAGCAGAACGCTAATCTGCTGGTGTCTGTCCATGCCGATGCCGCGCCGAACCGTAGCGCGTCCGGCGCGTCCGTCTGGGTACTCTCTAACCGCCGCGCCAACAGCGAAATGGCGGGATGGCTGGAGCAGCACGAGAAACAGTCGGAGCTGTTGGGCGGCGCGGGCGATCTATTGGCTAACAGCCAGGCCGATCCCTATCTCAGCCAGGCGGTGCTCGATTTGCAGTTCGGCCACTCGCAGCGCGTTGGCTATGACGTAGCGGTTAAGGTTATCGCCCAGCTGCAGCGCGTTGGCTCGCTGCACAAACGACGCCCGGAACACGCCAGCCTGGGGGTATTACGCTCGCCGGATATCCCTTCGCTGCTGGTGGAAACCGGCTTTATCAGTAACCCTTCGGAGGAGCGACTGCTCGGCAGTAGCGCTTACCAGCAGAAGATTGCCGAGTCGATTTATAAAGGCCTGCGCAACTACTTCCTGGCGCACCCGCTGCAATCCATCCCAAAGGAGGAAAACCGACCGTTGCAGTCCGCAACAGCGGTTGATGTTCAGCCTAATCCCGCCCCGGTCAGCACACGCTATGCCGGTGCGGTAACGCGCCACGTGGTGAAAAGAGGCGAGACGCTTTCCGGGATCGCCGACCACTACGGCGTCAGCATGGCGATGCTGCGTTCGATGAATACGTTGAAGAAGGATGTCGTTTGGGTCGGCCAGCGGCTGAAAGTGCCGGCTTCCGGCGCGCAGAGCGTGAGCGCCAGCCGGCCGCAGCGGCATAAAGTGGTGCGCGGTGACTCGCTGACCGCCATTGCCGCACACTATGGCGTCAGCCCGAAAGCGATACAGCAGGCGAATAATATGAAATCGCAAAATGTTATGCTGGGGCAGACGTTAACTATTCCAACCTCGTAAACAAGGATCTTTTATGCCGATTCAGGTACTGCCGCCACAGCTTGCCAACCAGATTGCCGCAGGTGAAGTGGTAGAGCGTCCGGCGTCGGTGGTGAAAGAACTGGTCGAAAACAGCCTGGACGCTGGCGCGACAAGAATAGATATCGAGATCGATAAAGGCGGCGCCAAACTGATCCGTATCCGCGATAACGGCTGCGGCATCAGCAAAGCCGAGCTGGCGATGGCGCTGGCCCGCCACGCCACCAGTAAAATCACCACGCTTGACGATCTGGAAGCCATTATGAGCCTCGGCTTTCGGGGCGAAGCGCTGGCCAGTATCAGCTCCGTTTCGCGCCTGACGCTGACCTCGCGTACGGCTGAACAGGCGGAAGCCTGGCAGGCCTACGCGGAAGGGCGAGAGATGGACGTGACCATCAAGCCTGCGGCGCATCCGGTCGGCACCACGCTTGAAGTGCTGGACCTCTTCTATAATACGCCCGCCCGCCGGAAATTTATGCGCACGGAAAAAACCGAATTCACCCATATCGACGAGGTGATCCGGCGTATTGCGCTGGCAAGGTTCGACGTGGCGTTTTCGCTGACCCATAACGGGAAGCTTATCCGCCAGTATCGCGCCGTCAGCGACAGCAAGCAGCGCGAATGCCGCCTGGGCGCAATCTGCGGAACTGCTTTTCTCAGCCATGCGCTGGCTATCGAATGGCAGCACGGCGATCTCGTGCTACAGGGTTGGGTCGCAGATCCGATCGGCGCTCGCGCCGTTACCGATCTGCAATATTGCTATGTTAACGGCCGCATGATGCGCGATCGCCTGATCAATCATGCTATCCGCCAGGCCTATCAGGATAAGCTGGGCGACCATCAGCCTGCCTATGTGCTTTACCTGACCATCGATCCGCATCAGGTAGATGTCAACGTGCATCCTGCCAAGCATGAAGTGCGTTTCCATCAGTCGCGGCTGGTGCATGACTTTATCTATCAGGGCGTGATCAGCGTGCTGCAGGAAGCCGGGGCGGAAACGCTGCCGGGCGTGTCTGCTCAAGCGCCGACCGAGCGCTGGCAGCCAGAGAACCGACAGGCGGCGGGCGGCAACCATTTTTCCGCGCCTGCACCGGCCAGAAACGCTGGCAGTAACGGTGGAGGTAGCGGTGGAGGTAATGGCGGCGGCAACGGCGGAAGTAATGGTGAAGGTAATGCTGGCGGCCACGGCGGAAGTAACGGCGGAGGCAACAGCGGCGGGAAAGCCGCGGCAGGCTGGCAACATCAGGAGCCGGGCTACCAGAAAAAAGAGGGCGCGCTCTATCGCCAGCTGCTGCAAACGCCTGAATTGCCCGCCGCGCGCGAGGCGTCGTCGCGTCCGGTTGAGCCAAAAAGCGCACGCGCGCAGCCTGAACCCGAGCCAACGCTCAGCGGTCACAGCGAAAGCTTTGGCCGCGTGCTGACCGTGCTGCATAACGACTTTGCGCTGGTGGAATCTCGCGAGCGCCTGGCTCTGATTTCGCTGCCGGTGGCGGAGCGCTGGCTGAAGCAGGCGCAGCTGGAGCCTGGCGAAGAAGGGTTAAAACCGCAGCCGCTGCTGATCCCGGTCAGGATAAAAATGGCGAAGCCGGAGCGCGAAGCTGCCAGTCGTTTAGCGTCGTTATTGCAGCAAATGGGCATAGAGCTGGAAGCGGACGGGCAGCACATCACGCTGCGCGCCGTACCTTTACCATTGCGCCAACAAAATTTACAAATCTTGATTCCAGAACTGTTAGGCTACCTTGCTCAACAGCCGGAGATTGCGGTCAGGCAGGTGGCGCAATGGTTAGCGCGGCACGCTGTGACCGAGCGTCCGCACTGGAATCACTCGCAGGCGATTGCGCTGCTGGCAGAGGTCGAAAGACTTTGCCCGCAGCTGATTAAATCGCCGCCATCCGGACTACTACAGTATGTTGATACTGAACTGGCGATGAATGCCCTGAAGCATGAGTGACTTATCTACGGCTGGCCGGCCTAAGGCTATATTTTTGATGGGGCCTACGGCCTCCGGCAAGACGGCGCTGGCGATAGCCTTGCGCCAGCAGCTGCCGGTTGAGCTGATTAGCGTCGATTCCGCCCTGATTTATCGCGGTATGGATATCGGCACCGCCAAGCCCTCGGCAGAGGAGCTGCGGCTGGCGCCCCATCGTTTACTGGATATTCGCGATCCCGCTGAAACGTACTCGGCGGCGGAGTTCCGCCGCGATGCGCTGGCGGAAATGGCAGAGATTACCCGAAGCGGGCGTATCCCGCTGCTTGTTGGTGGTACCATGCTCTACTACAAGGCGCTGCTGGAAGGATTATCGCCGTTGCCCCCGGCCGATCCTGAAGTACGCCAGCGTATAGAGCAAAGGGCGAGTGAAGAGGGATGGGAAGCGCTTCACCGTCAGTTATGTGAAATAGATCCCATTGCTGGAAATCGTATTCATCCGAATGATCCCCAGAGACTCTCGCGAGCACTGGAAGTTTTTTTTATTTCAGGTAAAACTTTAACAGAACTGACGAAAACCGCAGGTGAAGCGTTGCCGTACGAGGTGGTGCAGTTCGCCATCGCTCCTCGTGAGCGGGAAACCATCCATCAGCGTATCGCGCTGCGTTTTCAGCAAATGTTAGCGTCAGGATTTGAAGCGGAGGCTCGGGCACTTTTTGCACGAGGTGATTTGCATACGGACATGCCTTCCATTCGTTGTGTGGGTTATCGCCAGATGTGGTCATTTTTGCAGGGCGAGATCGATTACGATGAAATGGTTTATCGGGGAATTTGCGCAACACGGCAATTAGCCAAGCGCCAGATAACCTGGCTGCGCGGCTGGAAGGATGTTCACTGGCTGGATAGCGAACAACCTGAGGCGGCGCTGGCAGAGGTATTACAGGTTCTTAGTGCGAAGGCTGGGTGATTGTGTACAATTGGTGCGTTATCGTGCGCAAATTTTTACGCAGTATTTCAGAGCGCAAGCTCTTAAGTAGTAAACAACAAGCATATAAGGAAAAGATAGAATGGCTAAGGGGCAATCATTGCAAGATCCGTTCTTGAACGCACTGCGTCGCGAACGTGTTCCGGTTTCGATTTATTTGGTGAATGGTATTAAACTGCAGGGTCAGATTGAATCATTTGACCAATTTGTAATTTTACTGAAAAACACGGTTAGCCAGATGGTTTATAAACATGCCATTTCTACCGTTGTTCCGTCCCGTCCGGTCTCCCATCATAGCAACAACGCGGGTGGCGGAAGCAGCAACTATCATCACGGTGGCAGTAATCAGGGAGCATCATCGCAGCCCCAGCAGGAAAGTGACGACGCAGAGTAATCGCTCTTCTTTCAGGACGGGCCGGCTCGCCCGTCCTGGCAATGTCCCTGACTCGCGCCTCTTCTCAGGAAAAGGCGAACGGGCGTCGCTAGTTAGCGCAAATGTGCATTTTGCCTCTGATCCCAGGCAGTATGGCCATCGTAAAGCAGGTTCAACAAGGTTCTGAGAGGTTTTAAGTTTGTTTGACCGTTATGATGCCGGTGAGCAGGCCGTACTGGTACACATCTATTTCTCCCAAGACAGAGATATGGAAGATTTACAGGAGTTCGAAACTCTTGTCTCTTCCGCTGGTGTCGAAGCACTACGCGTAATTACCGGAAGCCGCAAGGCGCCACATCCAAAATATTTTGTTGGTGAAGGTAAAGCCACAGAAATAGCCGAGGCGGTTAAAGCCAGCGGCGCTTCTGTCGTGCTCTTCGATCACGCCCTTAGTCCGGCCCAGGAGCGCAACCTTGAAGCGTTGTGCCAGTGCCGCGTAATCGACCGCACCGGCCTGATCCTGGATATCTTCGCGCAGCGTGCGCGTACCCACGAAGGTAAACTTCAGGTCGAGCTGGCTCAGCTACGCCATCTCGCCACGCGTCTGGTACGCGGCTGGACCCACCTGGAACGCCAGAAAGGCGGTATCGGCCTGCGTGGCCCGGGTGAAACACAGCTGGAAACCGACCGTCGTCTGTTGCGCAACCGCATCACGCTTATCCTTTCCCGGCTTGAGAAAGTAGAGAAGCAGCGCGATCAGGGACGTCAGGCGCGCAACAAGGCCGATGTGCCTACGCTCTCGCTGGTCGGCTATACCAACGCCGGAAAATCCACCCTTTTTAACCGCATTACTTCTGCCGAGGTCTATGTCGCCAACCAGCTGTTTGCGACCCTGGATCCCACGCTGCGTCGTCTGGACGTGGCGGACGTAGGCGAAGTGGTGCTGGCGGATACCGTTGGCTTTATCCGTCACCTGCCGCACGATCTGGTCGCCGCTTTTAAAGCGACGCTGCAGGAAACACGGCAGGCCACGCTGCTGCTGCACGTTATCGACGCCGCCGATCTGCGCGTGGATGAGAATATTGAAGCTGTAGAAGAAGTGCTGGAAGAGATCGAAGCAAACGACATTCCGACGCTACAGGTGATGAATAAGATTGATGCGCTGGAAGATTTTGTCCCCAGGATCGATCGCAATGATGAAAACCTGCCGGTTCGCGTCTGGGTTTCCGCGCAAACGGGCGAAGGCATTCCGCTGCTGTTTCAGGCGCTGACCGAGCGGCTGGCAGGCGAAATAGCCCAATACGATTTACGCCTGCCGCCGGAAGCGGGGCGGCTGCGCAGCCGCTTTTATCAGCTGCAGGCGATAGAAAAAGAGTGGAATGAAGATGACGGCAGCGTAGGGTTACAGATACGCATGCCCATCGTTGACTGGCGCCGCCTGTGTAAACAGGAACCGGAGCTGGTGGATTACATTGTTTGACGCCCGACTCGCGTATCCCGGCTCTGGGATAACACCGCATACACAATAAATGGAGCAGAAACATGGCGTGGAATCAGCCCGGGAATAACGGACAGGACCGCGACCCGTGGGGGAGCAGCAATAATCAAGGCGGCAACCCCGGGGGAAACAAAGGAGGGCGCGATAAAGGGCCTCCTGATTTGGATGATATTTTCCGCAAGTTAAGCAAAAAGCTTGGCGGTTTCGGCGGTGGTAAAAACGACGGCGGCCAGCAGGCGCCGGGACGCGGCGGTCGCCTGATCGGCATCGTTGCCGTTGCTGCGGTAGTGATTTGGGCAGGCAGCGGTTTCTATACCATTAAAGAGGCGGAGCGCGGCGTGGTAACACGTTTTGGCAAGTTCAGCCATCTGGTAGAGCCGGGCCTGAACTGGAAGCCGACCTTTATCGATCAGGTTCGTGCCGTCAACGTTGAGGCGGTACGCGAACTGGCTGCATCAGGAACGATGCTGACTTCGGACGAGAACGTGGTGCGCGTGGAAATGAACGTGCAGTACCGCGTGACCAACCCGGAACGCTATCTTTTTGCCGTAACCAGCGCGGACGACAGCCTGCGCCAGGCGACGGACAGCGCGCTGCGCGGCGTAATCGGCCGCTCAACGATGGATCGCATTTTGACAGAAGGTCGTACAGTCGTGCGTAGCGATACCCAGCGCGAGCTGGAAGAGACGATCCGTCCTTACGATATGGGCATTACGCTGCTGGACGTCAACTTCCAGGCCGCTCGTCCGCCGGAAGAGGTGAAAGCCGCCTTTGACGATGCCATTGCCGCGCGTGAAAACCGCGAGCAGTACGTTCGTGAAGCGGAAGCCTACGCCAACGAAGTCCAGCCGCGCGCCAACGGCCAGGCTCAGCGTATTCTGGAAGAAGCACGCGCTTATAAAACGCGTACCGTGCTGGAAGCGCAGGGTGAAGTGGCACGCTTCGCCAAGCTGCTGCCGGAATATAAAGCCGCGCCGGAGATTACCCGCGAGCGTCTCTATATTGAAACCATGGAGCGCGTACTGAGCCACACCCGTAAGGTGCTGGTTAACGATAAGGGTAATAACCTGATGGTGCTGCCGCTGGATCAGCTGATGCGCGGCCAGAGCACCCCAGCGTCAGCGGGGCAGAACAATAACAGCCTGCTCCATCTGCCGGCAGCCTCGGGCAGCAATGAACGCGCCAGCAACGGCTCGTCGTTCAGCCCGGACAGCATTATGGATCAGCGTCGGGTTAATGCTCAGCGTAACGACACCCAGCGCGAAGGGAGAGATTAAGGATGCGTAAGCCATTAATCGTGGTATTAATTGTGGTGCTGGTGGTGCTTTACGCATCGCTGTTTGTGGTGCAGGAAGGCCAGCGCGGCATCGTTATGCGCTTTGGCAAAGTACTGCGCGACGATGAAAATAAACCGCTGGTCTATGCGCCGGGCCTGCACTTCAAGATCCCTTTCCTGGAATCCGTGAAGTCGCTGGACGCGCGCCTGCAGACGATGGATAACCAGGCCGATCGCTTCGTCACCAAAGAGAAGAAAGATCTGATCGTGGATTCCTATATCAAATGGCGCATCAGCGATTTCAGCCGCTACTATCTGGCTACCGGCGGCGGCGACGTTTCGCAGGCGGAAGTGCTGCTGAAACGTAAATTCAGCGACCGTCTGCGTTCTGAGATTGGTCGTCTGGACGTTAAAGATATCGTTACCGACTCGCGTGGACGGTTGACTACCGACGTGCGTGACGCCCTGAACACCGGCAGCGCAGGCCAGGATGACGAGATCGCCACGCCAGCGGCCGATGATGCTATCGCTTCCGCTGCGGCGCGCGTAGAGCGCGAAACCAGCAGCAAAGAGCCAGCGGTGAATCCGAACAGTATGGCGGCATTGGGCATTCAGGTCGTTGACGTGCGTATCAAGCAGATCAACCTGCCGACCGAGGTGTCTGACGCTATCTACAATCGTATGCGCGCCGAGCGTGAAGCGGTTGCTCGTAGCCAGCGTTCACAGGGTCAGGAAGAGGCAGAGAAACTGCGTGCGGGCGCTGACTATGAGGTCACGCGCACCCTGGCCGAAGCGCAGCGTACCGCGCTGATGACGCGCGGTGAAGGGGATGCCGAAGCGGCGAAACTCTTTGCCGACGCCTTCAGTCAGGATCCGGATTTTTATGCCTTTATCCGTAGCCTGCGCGCCTACGACAGCAGCTTCAACAGCAATCAGGACGTAATGGTACTGAGCCCGGACAGCGACTTCTTCCGCTTTATGCAGTCGCCTTCCAAAGCGACTCGCTAAGCGTCTTCACACTCAGGCCGGGGATCCTCCCCGGCTTTTTTATTTCTCGCCGCAAGCGTGATGCATTTGTTAATTAATTATTAATTAATATTCGCGCAAAAATGTGATTATTCCGCTTTTTCCCCTTTGCCGTTGACGGCCTGCCGCGCTTTGTGTAGCCTTTTTTTACGCTTATTTTATTAAATGATTAATGGCTGCAAATATTTAACCATGATAAGCGTTTGCCGCTTTTAAATAAGCCGGGAGTTTTACGGGTGAAATAACCGGGCGGCCATCTTAAAATAGCGTTAATAACAGGATGAATGGAAATGGATCCTTCCAGAAATCCCCGCTGTGTCTTTTATTCACATGATACAATGGGATTCGGCCATATACGCCGAAATATGTTGCTCAGTCAGTCAATAACAGCAGCCTGCCCTGATGCTGAGATATTGCTTATTTCAGGCGTGCGTGCAGCCGGTGCCTTTATGCTGCCGCCCGGCGCAGACAGCCTTATCCTGCCTTCCTGGCAGAAGACCGTAGAGGGAAAGTATCGCCCCCGCGCGTTGGGCAAAAAGGTTCAGCCGCTGGTCAGGCTTCGCTCGCAAATTATTTACGCGGCTATCAACGCTTTCTCACCGGATATTATGATTGTGGATAACGTGCCGCGCGGCGCCATGCGCGAGCTGGATCTCAGTCTGCCGCTGCTGGCCGCTAAAAAAACGCATCTGATATTAGGCCTGCGCGATATTATTGACGACCCCGAAGCGGTGAAAAAACAGTGGCATAAGCAAGAAAACAGTGCGGCGCTCAGGAAATTTTATTCATCGATTTGGGTTTACGGCGATAGGGCGCTTTACGATTTGGCTCGCGAATATCACTTTGACGCCGCGACCAAAAATAAGATGATTTTTACCGGCTATCTGGACGCGACGCGCCGCATTCAAAGCTTTGGTGATGATGAGGCTGCGCCTGTCGCCCGGCCTTATGCGCTGTGCGTCGTGGGCGGCGGGCAGGATGGCTTTCGCCTGGCGGAAAGCTTCGTCAGCACCGTATTGCCCAAAGGGATGCACGGCGTATTAGTGACCGGAACGATGATGCCCGAGCCGCAGCGGCTACGGCTAAAAAAACTGGCCGTAGGGTTTCCTGAAAAAACCGTGGTGGAATTCGTGGCGGAACCGCTAAAACTGCTGCGCTACGCCAGCCGCGTTATTGCGATGGGCGGATATAATACCCTGACGGAAATCCTGGCTTTTAATAAAACGGCGCTGATTGTGCCGCGCATCGCTCCCCGCCAGGAACAGTGGATCAGAGCGACGAAACTTGCCGCGCTGGGGTTGATTGACGCGCTGCATCCGGCTCATCTGACCCAGGAACGGCTGGGCGACTGGCTGAAGCAGCCGCGCCATTTTGTTAATCCGCGTGAAAAGCTGAATTTTGACGGTCTGGAAAAGGTAGCCGTCAGCGTCCGGCAAATACTCAACGGCAGGCGTATCGGGGAGTATGTCTGATGGCGTCTGAACCGCTGCGCGTGGGCTACGTGCTGAAACGCTACCCACGTTTCTCAGAAACATTTGTCGTCAGTGAAATCCTGGCGCATGAGCGTACGGGCCTCAGCCTGACGATTTTTGCGCTCGGGCCGGTGATGGAAACGCATTTTCAGCCCGATATCGGCACGGTGAAAGCGCCGGTTATTCGCCTGGCGAATAAGCAGCGTAACACCGAACTTTTCTGGCGCCTGGTAAAAGAGGCACTGGAGGTGCTGCCTGATTTTGCCACCCGGCTGGCAGAGGAGCGGGATCACGACGTGCACGAGCTGGCGCAGGGCATAGCGCTCGCGCTGGCCGTCAGACAGCACGCACTGCGGCATCTGCATGCGCATTTTGCCACCCAGGCCGCTACCGTGGCGCGGCTTGGTGCAAAGTTCAGCAACATAAGCTGGTCTTTTACCGCCCATGCAAAAGACATCTATTACCGCTATGACACGGATATCCGGCTGGCCCGCAAAATAGAGGACGCCAGCCATGTGATAACCGTGTCCGATTACAATCTTGCCTGGCTATGCGAGCGTTACGGCGGCGATCGGCAGAAAGTCAGCCGGCTTTATAACGGTCTGGATCTGCGCCAGTTTCCCTGGCTTTCCCCGCTCAGGCGGCAGGCCGCTATTCTGGCGGTGGGGCGGCTGGTGCCTAAAAAAGGGTTTCGGACGCTGCTTGCCGCCCTGGCGCAGCTGCAGGCCAGAGCCATTCCGTTCCACTGCACGCTGATTGGCGACGGCCCGGAACGGGCGGCGCTTGAGGCGGCTGTCGCGGCCTGCGAGCTACAGGCACAGGTGACTTTTACCGGTCTGTTACCGCGCCAGCAGGTGGCGGCAGCGATGCAGGAGAGCGCCATGGTGGTTGCGCCCTGCACCATTAGCGAGGACGGCGATCGCGACGGTCTGCCAACCATTTTGGTTGAAGCGATGGCGCTGGGTACACCGGTGATTTCCACACGCGTGGCAGGGATCCCGGAGCTGGTCATTGATGGTCAAACCGGGCTGTGCGTCGACCCTGATGATGCCATCGGGCTGGCCGATGCGATAGTGATGCTGCTGAGCGGGCAGGATATGCGTGAAAAGCTGGCAAGGCAGGCGCGCAGGATGATTGTTCGCGACTACGACATCGACCGTAACATCATGGAAATGCAAAAGATATTTACTCCACAGCAGAAATAAATTCTGCGTATGAAAAAAGGATTTTCATTTATGCGAGTTGCTTTCATCTGTGCAGATAGCGGGATCCCCGTTTTTGGCTGTAAGGGTGCATCCGTCCATATTCAGGAAGTGCTGCGCGCGCTTCTCCGACAGGGCGCGAAGATCGTGCTTTTTGCTCGTCGCATTGCCACGCCGCCCGACGATCTGCAAGGGATCAAACTTGTTTCGCTCGATCCCTTCGATCCGCCAGCGGTGGACAATGCGCTGACGCGGGTTGAAACGGCGCTGGCCGTTAATTCTCAGCTGGAGCAGGCGCTCCAGGCGGAAGGCCCGTTTGATTTGGTCTATGAACGCTATTCCCTGTGGAGCTTCGCCGGACTGGCGTATGCGCACCGACAGGGCTGGCGCACGGTGCTGGAAGTCAACGCGCCGCTGATTGAGGAACAAAAACGCTACCGCGAGCTGGTGGCAGAAAAGAAGGCCGTGGCGGTGTTGAAAAAGCTGCTTGCCAGCGCGACGGTGGTTATTGCCGTTTCGCCCGGCGTAAAAAAGTGGCTGACTGACTTTACCGGTTCTGCTGAACGCATCCACATTATTGCTAACGGTGTCGATCCGTTGCGCTTTCGGCCTCCCATCGCGCCGCCACAGCCGGAAACCAGCTGGGGAGCGATAACCATCGGCTTTGTCGGCACGCTTAAGGCCTGGCACGACGTAGAAACGCTGCTGGATGCTTTTGTACTGCTCCAGCTGCAGCGTCCTGACGTCTGGCTATTGATTGTTGGCGATGGGCCACAGCGGCAGAAACTGCAAAAAACGGTGCAGGCGAGAGCGATTTCCGGCGTCGCTTTCGCCGGTGCCGTTAGCCCGGCGACGGTGCCGGACTGGCTGAACAGGATAGACATTGCCGTCGCGCCCTATCCGCAGCTGGCGGACTTCTACTTTTCGCCGCTGAAAATCTATGAGTATATGGCCGCGCAGCTGCCGGTTGTGGCAACGCGGGTCGGCCATCTTGCCGAAGTGATTGACCACGGCGTCACGGGCATGCTGGTAGAGCCGGGCGATGCCACGGCGCTTTGCGTTTTGCTTCGGCAGCTGGTGGACCAGCCTTTGCTGCGCCAGCGCCTGGGGGTAGCCGCCCGACGCTTCGTCACGGAGCATCACAGCTGGGATAAAATAGTCAGCGAGACGCTGCGGTTGGCGCAAATGCCTGTCGGGAGCGCAAGCTAATGTCTCTGCCCTGGCTGCCCATTGCTGCCCGTTTCGCTCCCTGGCTTCGCCAGCAGCGCGGCTTAATCGTGCGTTCGTTCCTTTTCCTGCTGCTGGCGACAGGCATGCGCCTGCTGGAGCCGTGGCCGCTGGCCTTTATTATCGACGAGGTGCTGGCGCAGCCTGGCGCGCCGGTTACGGGCAGGCTGAATACGCTGGTTGGCCATTTTAGCGCGGCGGGTCTGCTGCTGCTTTGCGCCGGCAGCGTCATCCTGATTACCGCCGTCAAAGCCGGCCTGAGCTACCTGAGCACCGTCGGCCTGGCGATGGCGGGCAATCGCATCATCAGCATGCTTCGTCAGGCGCTGTTCAGTCATCTGCAGAGCCTGTCGTTAAGCTTTCATCATCAGGCGAAGAGCGGCGATCTCACCACGCGGCTGATCAACGATATCGGCATGCTGCGCGAGGCGATGATTACGGCGATGGTGCCCATGCTGGCGAATATCCTGATCCTGACCGGCATGTTCGGCATGATGCTCTATATCAACTGGAAACTGACGCTGCTGTCGCTGTTGTTGATGCCGCTGCTGCTGTTCAGCATTCGCCGCACCAGCGTGGAGGTGCATAAGGTCAGCCGCGATCAGCGCAAGCGGGAAGGAGCGCTGGCCGCCAGCGCCGCTGAATTCCTCGGCGCGATAGGCGTGGTGCAGGCGTTATCGCTGGAACCCGTCGCCGCCGGCCGTTTCGCGGTTGACGACTTAAAAAGCCTGCGGCAAAACGTACAGTCCCGTCGCCTGCTGGCGGGCCTGGAACGGAAAGCCGATCTGATCATCGCTTTCGCCACGGCAGCGGTCCTCTATTATGGCGCAAGCGAAGTATTGAAAAGCCGGATGTCGCCCGGCGATTTGCTGATTTTTGTCTCCTACCTTAAAAACTCATTTCGGCCCGTGCGCGAGTACGCTAAATATGCCGGACGCCTGTCCAAAGCGCTGGCCACAGGCGAGCGCGTCACCAGCCTGATGGATGTCCGGCCGGTAATTGTCGATCGGCCGGACGCGCAGACGGTCAGCGTTCGCGGCGAAATCTGCTACGAAGACGTCGGCTTTAGCTATTCGGCCTCGCAACAGCACGGCACGCTGCGGCATATCAGCTTTTCCCTGGGCGTCGGCGAGTCGCTGGCTATTGTCGGATCTTCCGGCACGGGGAAATCCACGCTGCTTAGCCTGCTGCTGCGGCTGTACGATCCGCAGGCGGGCCGTATTCTGCTCGACGGGCGGGATATTCGGCACTGTACGATTAAAAGCGTGCGGCAAAATATCAGCTATGTGCCTCAGGACAGCCTGTTGTTCGGCCTGAGCGTTCGGGAAAATATTGCCATGGCGGCGCTGAAAGCCGTGACGGATGAACAGGTTTACGCCGCCGCCAGGCTGGCAGGCGCGCACGAGTTTATTATGCGGCTGCCGCAGGGGTACGACACCGTGCTCAGCGAAAGGGGACACTCGCTGTCCGGCGGCCAGCGCCAGCGTATCGCGATTGCACGCGCCGCCGTCAGGCAAAGCCCGGTGCTGCTGCTGGACGAGCCGGATACGGGCCTGGACTGCGAAAGCAAGCATCGGTTGACCGGCGCGCTGACCCGGCTGATGGCTGGCCGCACTACGATTATCGTAACGCATAACCTTTCCTTTGCCGCGCGAGCCCAGCGGATCCTCGTAATGGAAGAGGGCGAAATCGTTGAGCAGGGCACGCACGAGCTGCTGTTGGAAAGGCGCGGGCGCTACGCCTGTCTGTGGGCACTACAGCAAAGCAACAACAGGGACGTATCCTATGCTACGGGATAAACATGAACCGATCGGGAAAGACGGCGACCTGCCGGGGCTGGCGGCGCTATTTGATGAAGATCTGCTGACGGCAAGAATACGTGCTTTACCGCCGTTTGCCGGGCTGCGCTCGCTTAAAATCGACTATATCCGTTATAAACCCGCCACCAGCTGCGTCGCAACGCTGATCCTCCAGTTCGCTGACGGAGAGCGGCGCTGGCTGGCCGCCAAGGCGCTGACGCTGACGCGCTTCGAGGTTTCCTGGCGGCATCCCAGACGGCAAAAGCTCATTAACAACGGCGATCCTTTTGCCCCGCTGGCTATTCCCGAGCTGGGGATCATCCTGAGCTATCCACAGCACGATCGCGCGCTTCCCGGCCTCGCTTTGCTGAATGGCTCGCGTGAGCGGGACGCGCAGCTGCGCAGCTGGCTGCCTGACATTGCCGACGGGGCGTGCCTTGAGCTGGACATCCTGCGCTATAAGCCGGAACGCAGGCTGCTGGCGCTGCTGCGCTGCAACGGTCGGCCCTGGGCCACGCTGCGTTTTGCCAGCGATGAACGTTATCAGGCAATGCTGACAGGCAACCGGTTGGGGCACGCCACCGGCGAAATTGAACTGCTGGCGGCGCTGCCCGAGCAACGATTGCTGATCGCCCGCTGGATTGAGGGGGAAACGCTGTGCGTGGAGCAGGCCGGCAACCTGACGGAGCAGGATGTTTTCCTGCTGGGAGGCAAACTGGCCAGGCTGCACAGCCTGAAAATATCGCTGCCAGACGCGCCGCTGCCGGACGGCATCAGGGACGCATGGCAGGTGCTGAACACGCTGAAGGTTGTGGTGCCCATCCAGCAAGAAAAATTTATCTCACTGTTAACCGGATTGGCAAAAAAACTGACGGGTCGCCTGTTCCGGCGCGTGGTTATCCACGGCGATTTCACTGTCGATCAGGTGGTCAAACGCACCGTGGAGAGCCAGCTGCGGTTGATTGACTGGGACAGAGCCACAGCCGGTCATCCCGCCGTCGATCTGGCCGCTTTTCAGGCCAGGCTGGAACTGCAGGTCATTGAGAAAACGCTGACGCCAAACCAGGCCAGGCGGATTGTCGCCGTGCTACATGAGGGATATCGTCAGCAGCGCAGCCATCTGCCGCCGCTGCTGGCTGATTATACGGCGCTGGCGCTGTTGCAGCTGGCCGCTGAACCGTTTCGCAAGCGCACGGCGGGCTGGCCGCAGCATATCGCCGAACTGTTGCAGCGGGCCGGAGAGCTGATGGCGCAGCGCGAGCCGCCCGCCGATCCGGCAGCGGCGCTGTCCGGGCTGCTGAGCAAGCCGCGCATAGCGCCGCTGCTGCGTCAGGCGTTGGGATTGCCTGCCGCCGCCATGCTGGAGGAGGCTACGCTCGTTACCCACAAGCCCGGTCGTCGCGCAGTGCTGGCCTGGCGCTGGATGTCAGCGCCGGACGAACTGAGCGTTATTGGCAAATACCGTTATAAAGGGTTCGAGCCGCATGGTTTTCTTGTCCAGCAGGCGCTGTGGCGCAACGGTTTTAGCGGTGACAGCGATATTATCGTGCCTGAGCCTCTGGCCGTGCTCGAAGCGCAAAATCTCTGGCTCCAGCAGCATATCGCCGGTGAGCGCGTCACCGAAGCGCTGTCGCCGGATAATAAACAGCTGGCGGCAACGGGCGAGCTGGTCGGCACGGCGCTGGCCCGGCTACAGCACAGCCGCGCCGCGCAGCGGGCCGTTGCGGGTAAGCGCTGGTCGGTAAAAGACGAGCTGGAGACGCTGCGGCAGCGGCTGAAACAGGCCGCGACGACGCGGCCTGCATGGGCTGCCAGGATAGCCGACGTCAGCCGCGCCTGTGAGCAACTGGCGCTGGCGCTAAGCCCCACGCCCGGCCTTTTTCTCCATCGTGATTTCTATCCCGCCCAGCTGCTGCTGACGGCCGCACGGCCGGGACAGCTTGCCGTACTGGATTTCGATCTTGCCGCCCTGGGGCCGCCATCGCTGGATGCAGGCAACTATATCGCTCATCTGCGCGAGCAGGCGCTGCGGGACTACGGCGACGACAAAGCGCTGGCCGTGCATGAAGATGCTTTTCTGGCGGCCTGGCTGGCGCGATCGGCCGCAGCGGATATCGCTAATATCAGCATTTTTACCACGCTGGCGCTGGCGCGCCATATCGCCATCAGCCTGCGCTTTCCTGAACGTCACCACACAACGGCCAGTCTGCTGGCGCTTTGCGAGGCGCGGCTAAAGCACGCGGCTGCACGGAGAGGATGCTGATGATCCGGCGCGGCGTGCTTGTGCTTATAGTATTGCCGCATTTTTACCCGGCCGAGGCGCAGGCAGAGCCGGTCAGCTTTCACTGGCGGGCGATTTACGAGGCGAAAACGCTGCAGAACAGCAAGCTCAGATATGGCGAAGATCGCAGCAATCAAACAGAAACCGAGCCGACGCTGCGGCTGAACGTGCGGGGATTTAAAGACGAGCCGGTCTCTTTTTTCAGCGAGCTGGAGCTGATCCAGAAACGAAAGCGCCAGACGGGAAGCGGCGGCAATACCACCGATACGCTGAACTTCAACCAGCTCTGGCTGCGTGTTGATAACCTGCTGCTGCCGGAAACCGAACTGCGGCTGGGGCGCTGGCTGCTGCGCGACGAGCGGGAATGGCTGGTTGATGAAAACGTGGATGGCGTCCATGCGCGCTTTGGCGATGCGCTAAAAACGGCAGTAGGCGTGGGACGCGTCAATTACTGGCAGCGAAACCTGCTGGATAGCCACACGCGCGGCGATAAGACCACGCTGCTGATGCTGTTCTCTCGTTACGGGATCAACCCACAGTGGCGAGTCGGCGGCTATAGCTTCTGGCAGTATAATCGCGCCGCAGAAGGCGACAGGCAGCTCAACATGGGGCTGCGATCCTGGTCGCCTCCGCAGGCACCGGTCAGCCACTGGCTGGATATCGGCGCGGTACGCGGGCAAAAAGCGCGGCAGGCGTTGCGGGGCTATGCGCTGGACGGCGGCGTCACGCTGACCTTTAAACAGATAGCGTTACGTCCCCGGCTGACGCTGGGCTACGCCTGGGGCAGCGGCGACCGCGATGGCGATAACATTTCCAGGCGCTATCGACAGACCGGATTACAGGGGAACGAGGCCCGGTTCGGCGGCCTGGCGAAATATAAAATCTATGGCGACACGCTCGATCCTGAACTGAGCAATATCCATATCCTCACCGCAGGCGTGGGTGTGAATATCACTGACCGTCTTTCGCTTGATGTTATCGGCCATTACTACCGTCAGGATCGCCTGGGCCAGCAGGTCAAAAACAGTACGGCGCTGCAGGCTAAATACGATCGTCTGAGCACGAAAAAGCTGGGATCGGCGCTGGATATCGTGGCGGGCTGGCGAGCATCGCCGCATATCCGAATAGAGGCCAGCGCCGCCTGGTTTGCGCCTTCGTCCCGCTTTTATAACGGTTCAGGGCAACGCAGCGAGCACGCCAGCAGCGCCAGCTCGTGGTGGCTGAAAGCGGGAATACAGTTTTAGCGCTTTAACATGATTTCTTTCATTTTCCCGGCCAAACCGGTAAAAAGCCGTGGCATACTACGGCTCTTTTTTCCGGATCGTCATTTATGAATGCAAATGTTTGGTTAGCGCTGGCATTAGTGCTGATTTTAGAAGGGATTGGCCCGATGCTGCTGCCGCGTATCTGGCGGCGTTTGATCCTCACGATGGCGCAGGTTCCCGACCGATTACTGCGTCGTTTCGGCGGCGGGCTGGTGGTCGCCGGCCTGGTGATCTGGTATAGCGTCAGCGTCCACGGCGGCGGATAACGGTACGAAAAAGCGCCCGTCGGCACCGGACCGCGCGACGGGGAAAAAAGTACGCAAACGTGTGCTAAAAGAGCTGAAAGACGTGTTTTACGGTGGTAGAATCCATTTTTAAGCAATCGGTGATTTTAGAAATGGGTAAGAACGTCGTCGTACTGGGCACCCAATGGGGTGACGAAGGTAAAGGAAAGATTGTTGACCTGCTGACCGAACGTGCGAAATACGTGGTTCGCTATCAGGGTGGTCATAACGCGGGCCACACGCTGGTCATCAACGGTGAAAAAACCGTCCTCCATTTAATTCCCTCTGGTATTCTGCGTGAAAACGTAACCAGCATCATCGGCAACGGTGTGGTGCTTTCACCGGCCGCGCTGATGAAAGAGATGAAGGGTCTGGAAGATCGCGGCTTTCCGGTACGCGACCGCCTGTTTATCTCCGAAGCCTGCCCGCTGATCCTGGAATATCACGTCGCGCTGGACGTGGCGCGTGAAAAAGCGCGCGGCGCCAAAGCGATCGGCACCACCGGTCGCGGCATCGGCCCAGCCTATGAAGACAAAGTTGCCCGTCGCGGTCTGCGCGTTGGCGACCTTTTCAATAAAGAAACCTTTGCGGCCAAGCTGAAAGAAGTGATGGAGTACCATAACTTCCAGCTGGTGAACTACTACAAAGAAGAAGCGGTCGACTACGACAAAGTGCTGAACGATATCATGGCCATTGCCGATATCCTGACCGGCATGGTGGTGGACGTTTCCGAACTGCTGGACGGCGCGCGTAAAAACGGTGACCTGATCATGTTTGAAGGCGCGCAGGGCACGCTGCTGGACATCGATCACGGCACCTATCCGTACGTAACTTCTTCTAACACCACCGCGGGCGGCGTAGCGACAGGTTCCGGTCTGGGCCCACGCTATGTGGATTACGTGCTGGGCATCGTGAAAGCCTATTCCACCCGCGTTGGCGCAGGCCCGTTCCCGACCGAGCTGTTCGACGAAACCGGCGAATTCCTGTGCAAGCAGGGTAACGAGTTCGGCGCCACTACCGGCCGTCGTCGTCGTACCGGCTGGCTGGATGCGGTTGCCGTGCGTCGCGCGGTGCAGATCAACTCGCTGTCTGGTTTCTGCATGACCAAGCTGGACGTGCTGGATGGCCTGAAAGAAGTTAAAATCTGCGTCGCTTACCGTATGCCGGACGGCCGCGAAGTGACCACCACGCCGCTGGCAGCAGAAGGCTGGGAAGGCATTGAGCCGATTTATGAAACCCTGCCGGGCTGGAGCGAAACTACCTTTGGCGTGAAAACGCTGGAAGGCCTGCCGCAGGCGGCGCGCAACTATATCAAGCGCGTTGAAGAAGTGACCGGCGTGCCGGTAGACATCATCTCTACCGGTCCTGACCGTAGCGAGACGATGATCCTGCGTGACCCTTTTGACGCATAAGATGTTAGCCAGGCCGGACAATATCCGGCCTGATTTCCTCTCCCGCTCTCTCGTCCCGCCCTCTCTTTATCAGCGCTTACTGAAATAAAATGGCCTCGAATGCGAAGGCTGGTTTATCATCATTGACAACACACTCATTTTTGAGCGGATTGCTGGCGCGTTTAGCGCCGTGCCGTTGAGGTAACCGTGCAGCTAACAAGTTTCACTGATTATGGTTTACGCGCGCTGATTTTTCTGGCCGCGCTGCCCGCAGGCAGGATGACCAGCATCACGGAAGTCACCGGGGCTTACGGCGTCTCGCGTAATCATATGGTTAAGATTATCAATCAGCTGAGTCGGGCAGGCTATGTCGCTGCGGTACGGGGCAAAAACGGCGGCATCCGGTTGGGTAAACCGGCCAGCGAGATCGTGATAGGCCAGGTCGTCCGCGATATGGAGCCGCTCCAGCTGGTGAACTGCCACAGTGACTTTTGCCACATCACCCCGGCCTGCCGCCTGAAAACGGCGCTGCACGAGGCCGTACAGTGTTTTCTCGCCGTGCTGGACGGCTACACGCTGGCCGATTTGGTTACCGACAACCATCCGCTCTACCAATTGCTGCGAATTGAGCAACCCTCTTTCCGCAGCTGATGACAACGGAGGAACCGCTATGTCAAAAGATCCATTTAAGGAACGGGAAGCTGAAAAATATGAGAACCCCATTCCCAGCCGCGAATTTATCCTTTCCCATTTAGATAAACGCGAAAAGCCCGCCAGCCGTGAAGAGCTGGCGGATGAACTTTCTATCTCTGGCGAAGAGCAAACCGAAGCGCTGCGCCGCCGCCTGCGCGCGATGGAGCGCGACGGACAGTTAGTGTTCACTCGTCGCCAGTGCTATGCGCTGCCGGAGCGTCTCGATCTGCTGCGCGGCAAGGTTATCGGCCATCGCGACGGCTTTGGCTTTTTGCGTGCCGAGGGCAGCAAAGACGATCTTTATCTCTCTGCCGAGCAGATGAAGATGTGTATGCACGGCGATGTGATCCTGGCCCAGGCAATGGGCGCCGATCGCAAAGGCCGCCGTGAAGCGCGCGTAGTGCGCGTGCTGGAGCCGCGTAATAACCAGATTGTTGGCCGCTACTTTACCGAAGCCGGCGTCGGCTTTGTGGTGCCGGACGACAGCCGACTGAGCTTTGATATCCTGATCCCGCCGGAAGAGCTGATGAACGCCCGTATGGGCTATGTGGTGGTGGTGGAGCTGATGCAGCGTCCTACCCGTCGCAGCAAGGCTATCGGTAAAGTGGTGGAAGTGCTCGGCGACAATATGGGTACCGGCATGGCTGTCGAAATGGCGCTGCGTACCCACGATATTCCTCACGTCTGGCCGGAAGCGCTGGAGCGCCAGATCGCCCAGCTGAAGGAAGAAGTGCCGGAAGAAGCCAAAGCGGGCCGCGTAGATCTGCGCGATCTGCCGCTGGTCACCATTGACGGCGAAGACGCCCGCGACTTTGATGACGCCGTCTTCTGCGAAAGAAAACGCGGCGGCGGCTGGCGCTTATGGGTAGCTATCGCCGACGTCAGCTATTACGTTCGTCCGGGCACGCCGCTGGATGACGAAGCGGTTAACCGCGGCACCTCGGTCTATTTCCCGTCGCAGGTGGTACCAATGCTGCCGGAAGTGCTGTCCAACGGGCTTTGCTCGCTGAACCCGCAGGTGGATCGCCTCTGTATGGTCTGTGAAATGACCATCTCCGCCACCGGCAAGCTGACCGGCTACAAGCATTACGAAGCGGTCATGAACTCCTGGGCGCGCCTGACCTATAACAAGGTCTGGAGCATCCTGCAGGGCAATCAGGAGCTGCGCGAACAGTACCAGCCGCTGGTGAAGGATCTGGAAGAGCTGCACCGCATGTATCTGGTGCTGGAAAAAGCGCGCGAGCAGCGCGGCGGTATCTCCTTTGAAACCGACGAAGCCAAATTTATCTTCAACGCCGATCGCCGTATCGAGCGCGTTGAGCAGGTGGCGCGCAACGACGCCCACAAGCTGATTGAAGAGTGCATGATCCTGGCGAACATCGCTTCGGCGCGCTTTGTGGAGAAAAACCACGAGCCGGCGCTGTTCCGCGATCACGATCGTCCAAGTGAAGAAAACATCAAAAGCTTCCGTTCCGTGCTGAACGAGCTGGGCCTGACGCTGGGCGGCGGCAACAAGCCGCATCCGCTGGATTACGCCGAGCTGCTGACGCAGATCTCTTCGCGTCCCGATGCCGAAATGCTGCAAACCATGCTGCTGCGCTCGATGAAGCAGGCGGTGTACGACCCGGAAAACCGTGGCCACTTCGGCCTGGCGCTGGCGTCCTATGCGCACTTCACGTCGCCAATCCGTCGTTATCCCGATCTGCTGCTGCATCGCGCTATCAAATATCTGCTGGCGAAAGAGAACAACACGCTGCAGGGCAACACCACGCCGACCGGTGGCTATCACTATGAAATGCAGCAGATGCTGCAATTTGGTCAGCACTGCTCAATGACCGAACGCCGTGCGGACGAAGCGACGCGTGACGTAGCCGACTGGCTGAAGTGCGACTTTATGCAGGATCAGGTGGGCGAAACCTTTACCGGCGTGATCTCCAGCGTTACCGGCTTCGGCTTCTTCGTCCGCTTAAACGATCTGTTTATCGACGGGCTGGTGCATGTTTCCACGCTGGACAACGACTACTACCGCTTTGACGCCATCGGGCAGCGCCTGGTTGGCGAGTCCGGCGGCAAATCCTATCGCCTGGGTGATACGGTTGAAGTGCGCGTGGACGCGGTACATATGGACGAGCGCAAAATTGACTTCGCGCTTATTTCAAGCGCGCGCAAACCGCGTGGCGAAGGCAAAACCGAGCGCGATCGGGCGAAGAAACCCGCCGCCCAGCACAGCGGCAAACGCCGTCGCGACCAGGGCAAAAAGGTGAACTTCGAGCCGGACAGCGCCTTCCGCAACGGCAAAAGCAAGGCCGGTGCGGCAGACGGCGCGAAAACCGAGAAAAAACCGCGCAAGCCGTCGGATAAAAGCCGTAAAATCGCCGCCGCGACGCGTTCCAAACGCGCCGCGAAAAAGACCGATACGCCCGCATCCTGAAGGCAGGCAGACGCATAACCTCGCCGCATCCCGGATGCGGCATGTAACGACCAGTTGAGTAACAGTGAATGAGTGAAATAGTTTTTGGACTCCATGCCGTGCAGGCGCTGCTTGACAGCGATCCGCAGCGCTTTCAGGAAGTGTTTATCCTTAAAGGCCGTGACGATCGCCGTCTGCAGCCGGTAGTGAAGGCGCTGGAAGCGCAGGGCATCGTGATCCAGGTCGCCAGCCGTCAGTGGCTGGACAGCCAGGTCGAGGGCGGCGTGCATCAGGGGATCGTGGCGCGTGTCAAAGCCGGCCGCCAGTATCAGGAAAACGATCTGCCGGATCTGCTGGAAAAGCTGGAGAAACCTTTCCTGCTGATCCTGGACGGCGTAACCGATCCGCATAACCTGGGCGCCTGCCTGCGCAGCGCCGATGCGGCTGGCGTTCATGCGGTGATCGTGCCGAAAGATCGCTCCGCTCAGCTGAACGCCACGGCGAAAAAAGTGGCCAGCGGCGCGGCGGAAAACGTCCCGCTGATCCGCGTCACCAACCTGGCGCGCACGATGCGTATGCTCCAGGAAGCCAACGTCTGGATCGTCGGCACGGCGGGTGAAGCCGATCATACGCTGTACCAGAGCAAAATGACCGGCCCGATGGCGCTGGTGATGGGCGCGGAAGGCGAAGGCATGCGTCGTCTGACCCGTGAACACTGCGACGAGCTAATCAGCATTCCTATGGCGGGCAGCGTTTCCTCGCTGAACGTATCGGTTGCTACCGGCATCTGCCTGTTTGAGGCCGTGCGTCAGCGCGCGAAATAATCACGCCGGGGCGTGATCCGCGCCCCGAAATCCCTCTCTGCTCCTCGCCTGCGCCGTCCTCTTTTGCATACTGAGTGTGTGCCTACAGAAGGAGGTCAGGATGAACCGTACCCACCACGTCTTTAATCAGCCCCGTCCGCTGACCAACAGCAATCTTTTTCTTTCCGATACGCCGCTGCGCGAGGCCGTGCTGCGCGAAGGCGCGGGCTGGGACAACGATCTGTTGGCGTCCGTCGGGCAGCAGCTGGGCAGCGCCGAGTCGTCAGAGCTGGGCAGGCTGGCCAACAGCTATCCGCCGGAGCTGCTGCGCTACGATGCTGTAGGCGAACGGCTGGACGATCTGCGCTTTCATCCCGCCTGGCATCTGCTGATGCAGGGGCTGTGCAGCAACCGCGTGCATAACCTGCCGTGGCAGGAGAATGCGCCGCCCGCAGCCTTTGTCGCGCGGGCCGCCCGCTTTATCCTGCACGCCCAGGTGGAAGCAGGCACGCTTTGCCCTGTCACCATGACTTTCGGCGCTATTCCGCTGCTGAAATCCCATTTACCTGCGCCTTTTAGCGGCTGGCTTACGCCGCTGCTTTCCGACCGTTACGATCCGCATTTGCAGCCGGGCGAGCACAAGCGCGGGCTGCTTATCGGCATGGGCATGACTGAAAAACAGGGCGGCACCGATGTGCTGAGCAACACCACACGCGCCGAACCCGTGGGCAACGGCGAATACCGGCTCACCGGCCATAAATGGTTTTTTTCAGTGCCGCAAAGCGATGCGCATCTGGTGCTGGCGCAGGCCAAAGGCGGGCTTTCCTGCTTTTTCCTGCCGCGCCTGCTGCCGGACGGCAGCCGTAATGCCGTGCATCTGGAGCGGCTGAAGGACAAGCTGGGCAATCGGTCCAATGCCAGCAGCGAAGCGGAGTTCTTTGCGGCCAGCGGCTGGCTGATTGGCGAAGAGGGCGAAGGCGTCCGGCAGATTTTAAAAATGGGCGGCTATACCCGTTTTGACTGCGCGCTGGCGAGCCATGCGATGATGCGCCGCGCGTTTTCCATTGCGCTTTATCATTGCCATCAGCGTCAGGTGCAGGGCAAAAGCCTGATCGATCAGCCGCTGATGCGTCAGCAGCTCTGTTCGCAGGCCCTGCTACTGGAAGGGCAGACGGCGATGCTGCTGCGGCTGGCCGGCGCATGGTCGGCGGAAAGCGGTGAAGCGGGCAAACTCTTCAGCCGACTGTTTACGCCTGCGGCGAAATATGTGGTGTGCAGACGCGGCATCAGCTTTGTCGCGGAGGCGATGGAAATGCTGGGCGGTATTGGCTACTGCGAGGAGAGCGAGCTGCCGAGGCTCTATCGTGAAATGCCGGTTAACAGCATCTGGGAAGGTGCCGGTAACGTGATGTGCCTGGACGTATTGCGCGTGCTGAGTAAGCAGCCAGCCGCCATGGAGCTGCTGGCCAGAGAGTTTGAGGCGGTGAAAGGGCAAAGCCGCTACTTCGACAGTGCCTGGCGCCAGTTAAAGCTGCTGCTGCGCCATCCGCAGGAAGCCCAGGCGCGTGCGATCTGCGAAAGCCTGTTCAACCTGGCCTGCGGCGTGCAGGTCATGAGGCAGCTGGAACCCTGCATAGCCGACGCCTGGTGCCGACAGCTGCGCGGGCCGGCGCCGCTGTCGGAAAAAGTCTGTCAGCGTTTGCTACTGCGCGCCACCGGCACTAGCTGACGGCCCATAAAGCACCGCCGTTGAATACCAGCGGCCCGGCATGACCGTTTCGCTGACCATCTGGATGACGTAATACTTCGCGCCCGCCTCGTTGGCTTTAGCGGCAATAGCCCGCGCGGCATCGTCCGGCGAGCCGCGTACCGACACGCTGACGGTGCCGAGCCGCGTCAGCGTCATGCTCTGCGCGCGCGTGATCTCCTGCGCCTGCGCCTGTACCGGCGGGGGCGGCTGCGGCGTGGTTTGGGTCAGGCTACAGCCCGTAAGCAGCAGCACGAAAAACAGGGATAACCTGGACATAAGCACTCCTCTTGATGGACTGCCTGAAGTGTAAGCTATCCCGATGCTTTATGCCTTGACGCGGAAAACCTGCACCAGAGCGGTCAGGTGATGGCCTTTGCGGCTCAGTTCTTGCGCGGTCAGCTCTGAGGTGGCAACCAGCTCGGTGCTTTCGTGCGTCGCCTGGCCAATCTGGTTCATGGCAATATTGACCTGGCCAATGCCCGCCGACTGCTCTTTAGACGCAACGTTGATTTCGCTCATCAGCACTTTCACCTGCTCGATACGGCCAACGATATCCTCCATTGACTGGCGCGTCTGCTCGGACAGATTGTGGCCCTGTACCACTTTGCTGAGCGAGTTTTCAATCAGGCCGTCAATCTCTTTGGCCGCCGTGGCGCTGCGCTGCGCCAGCGCGCGAACTTCCGCCGCCACCACCGCAAAGCCTTTACCGTGCTCGCCCGCGCGCGCCGCTTCCACTGCGGCGTTCAGCGCCAGGATATTGGTCTGGAAAGCAATAGATTCAATTACCTGAGTAATATCGGCAATGCTCTGTGAAGCGCTCTTGATGTCGGTCATGGTCGTCACGGAACGCGTCACCGTTTCGCCGCCTTTACCGACCGCCGCCGCCGCTTCGCCTACCAGCGTCAACGCCTGGGAAACGTTAGCGGCGTTTTGCGCCACGGTAGCGCTCAGCTGCTCCATGCTGGCAGAGGTTTCTTCCACGCTGGCCGCCTGACGCGTGATCTGCTCGCTGATGTTTTCGCTGCTGGAGGCGATAGCATCCGTTCCGCTGCTGATCTCCTGAGCGGCTTCACGAACCTGAGACACGATACGATCCAGGCCGTCGCCGATACCGTTGATCGCGACGATCAGCTTGCCCACTTCATCATGGCGCCGGGTTTCCAGCGTGGCCTGCAAATTACCGGCAGAGTAGTGCTCGGCCAGCTCGATGACCTGCTGTAGCGGCCTGCTTATCCAACGATGCGTGGTGGTGATAAAGCCCAGCGCGAACAGCGCAACCAGCGCGGCGCCCAGCGTCAGGAACAGATTGCGGGTATGTTGGATCGGCGCCAGCAGGCTGGCTTTATTGACTTCGCCCAGAATTATCCAGTGCCAGTCTGGCAGATGATGCCAGGCCATGATCTGCGTTTCGCCGTTGGCGTCTTTGACTTCCACCTTGCCAGAAGTCTGGCTCAGCAGCAGCTGGCGGGTGGCTTCCGGCCAGGCCGGCAGCTGGCCTTCGCGTTCAGGATGGAAGACATACTGGCCGCGTGTTTTGCCTGCGGCATCGCTCAGCACGGAGAAGTGACCGCTTTCGCCCAGCTTTTTCACCAGCACTTTTTCTCTAATCAACGCGTACTGTTTGGTAATATCCACGCCGACAAACAGAATGCCGACCACCTGTCCGCTGGCGTCTTTTACCGGCTGATACTGCGTGATATAGCGTTTGCCAAACAGCATGGCGACGCCCTGGAAGATCTGGCCCTGCTGCGCCATTTTCCAGGCCGGGCTGGCGCGATCCAGCCGGGTGCCGATAGCACGCTCGCCATTCTCTTTGCGTAGCGAGGTCGACACGCGCAGGAAATCGTCGCCGGTACGCACGAAAACGGTCGAGATAGCGCCGGTGCGCGCCAGAAAATCATCCACCAGGCTTTCGTCCAGATTCAGCGTTTTTAGCCCCGCACGCAGGACTGGCGCCTGTTCGGCCCCAATCGTTACGCGTTCGCCAGGATCGATGGAGAACTGCTTCGGCAAAAAGCTTTGAAAAAGCGCGGTATAGTTAGCAACTTCTTCCCTCAGCGTGCTGTTGAACATGGTGGCCATATCGCCGATACCGTCGACCTGGTTTTCCATATTTTCCAGCGTTAATGCCTGCATTTGATTCGACGCGTTATTGGTCAGCGCCAGCGTTAAAACTAAAAATAATGCGGCTACGCTTAGCGAGGTTATTACCGACAGCTTAACGCCGAGGCTCCAGCGCCCAAATGCGAGAAATTTCATAAAATAGCCTGTATTAAAAGAGGGGGGTCATAACGGTTAACGGCTGGAAAAAGAAAATATTTAGTGAGCGCTTCAGCATGCAGATCAATTAAATAAGCAATAAACTCAAATAACAGCATGATTAGCTGGCTATTTGCATTTGTAGCCTGCAGCGCAACGACTTAAGGGGAAAGTGATGATTGAAGTCAGTACGGAATTTTTTGCGGGGATTGAATGTCTGCACGCCGCGCCGACAGGCAAAAGAGACGAGCCGCTGCCTACTATCCTTTTTTATCACGGGTTTACCTCGTCGAAAGAAGTCTATAGCTATTTCGGCGTGGCGCTGGCGCTGGCGGGCTTTCGCGTGATCCTGCCCGACGCGGATATGCACGGCGCGCGCTATAACGGCGATAGCGAATATCGCCTGTCCCACTTCTGGGAAATCCTGAAAAGCAATATTGATGAAGTACCGCAGCTTATAGCCTCGCTGCGGCAGCAGAATTTGATTGAGGGTACGCGCCTTGCGGCGGCGGGTGCCTCAATGGGCGGCATGACCGCGCTGGGCGCGATGGCGCGCTACCCCTGTTTTACCAGCGTCGCCTGCCTGATGGGGTCGGGCTATTATATGTCGCTGTCCCACACGCTGTTTCCGCCGCTGGCCGTGCATACGCCTGAGCAGGCGCAGGCTTTTGCTCAGCGAATGGCGCCGCTGGCGGATTATGATATCAGTCGGCAGCTGGAGAAAATTGCCGATCGGCCGCTGCTGATTTGGCATGGTGAAGCGGATGAGATGGTACCGGTGGCAGAGAGCGTGCGGCTGGAAAAAGCGTTAAGAGAAGCGAAGCTCGATGCCGGGCTGACGTTTCTCACGGAGCAGGGCATCGGGCATCGCATCACGCCGTCGGCGCTGGAAGCCACGACAGCATTTTTCAAACGTCATTTGTAGACGGGATCACAGCTGCTGCGCCAGTCGTTGCGCAGCGGGGATCGTCACCAAAGGCTTGTCCGTCATCTGTCCCGTTGGCGAATCGATACGGTTTACATAGACGTAGCTGTTCGCCGCCTGGCTGGCTACGCTCTGCCCACAGTCGGTATCGGCAAGGGCGGGGGTGGAAAGGGCGAGTCCGAGTAAGGTGGCGATTGCGATGGTTTTCATGATTCAACTCCACAATCAGGTAACAAATCTGACGCCGGGCGTCAGGGTCTTGTCTTCACCCTGTAAGTTTAGCGCCGTTCGCGATAAAGTGTATTAGTAATTCTTGCTTTTTACCGTCGCGCTTTAGGGGCGAAAAAACAGGCTAATTGCCTGATCCCTTTCGCTTCCCACCGCAGCCTGGCTCAGGCTGACAAATAATTTACATCAGGCCGCGACTTTACCTTGAGTTTCCCCCCCGCCGCCAGTATGATTACGCGTCAATTTTTCAGCCGCATTCTCAGGTTGTGACCCGATAGTTGTCAGGTCACGGCTTATAACGTTCCTTGCTTCCATGGGCCGCGGTTGACCCCGACAGGAGGCTGAATAATCCGTAAGGAGCAAATTCGATGCGTCATTACGAAATCGTATTTATGGTTCACCCTGACCAGAGCGAACAGGTTCCTGGCATGATCGAGCGCTACTCTGCGACCATCACTGGTGCAGAAGGTACGATCCACCGCCTGGAAGACTGGGGCCGCCGTCAGCTGGCTTACCCGATCAACAAACTGCACAAAGCTCACTACGTTCTGCTGAACGTTGAAGCGCCGCAGGAAGCGATCGATGAGCTGGAAACTAACTTCCGCTTCAACGACGCCGTTATCCGCAGCATGGTTATGCGCGTTAAGCACGCGGTAACTGAAGCTTCTCCGATGGTTAAAGCGAAAGACGAGCGCCGTGAGCGTCGTGAAGATTTTGCTAACGAAACCTCTGATGAAGCAGATGCTGGGGATTCTGAAGAGTAATTGACCGTGGAGGCTAATCGGCTGACGCTGTCTGGCACCGTGTGCAAGACGCCGATGCGTAAAGTCAGCCCCTCAGGTATTCCACACTGCCAGTTCGTGCTTGAGCACAGATCGATGCAGGTGGAGGCCGGTTTTACCCGGCAAGCCTGGTGTCGCATGCCGGTGATTATCAGCGGCAAAGCCCATCAGGCCATTACTCAAAGTATAACGGTCGGCACGCCGGTCACCGTTTCAGGTTTCATTAGCAGCCATCAAGGGCGCAATGGGCTGAATAAGACGGTGCTGCATGCCGAGCAGATTGAATTGATAGATTCTGGAGACTAGCCAAATGGCACGTTATTTCCGTCGTCGCAAGTTCTGCCGTTTCACCGCGGAAGGCGTTCAAGAGATCGATTATAAAGATATCGCAACGCTGAAAAACTACATTACTGAAAGCGGTAAGATTGTACCAAGCCGTATCACTGGTACTCGCGCTAAATACCAGCGTCAGCTGGCTCGTGCTATCAAGCGCGCGCGTTACCTGTCTCTGCTGCCGTATACCGATCGTCATCAGTAACGGCTGTTGTCAATTAACGACTTTAAGAGGATAAGGTAATGCAAGTTATTCTGCTTGATAAAGTAGCAAACCTGGGCACCCTGGGCGACCAGGTAAACGTTAAAGCGGGCTACGCTCGTAACTTCCTGGTACCACAGGGCAAAGCTGTTCCTGCTACCAAGAAAAACGTTGAGTTCTTCGAAGCACGCCGTGCAGAGCTGGAAGCCAAACTGGCTGACGTTCTGTCCGCTGCTAACGCTCGCGCTGAGAAAATCAATGCACTGGGCACCGTTACCATCGCGTCTAAAGCAGGCGACGAAGGTAAACTGTTCGGTTCTATCGGTACTCGCGACATCGCTGACGCTGTAACTGCAGCCGGCGTTGAAGTAGCCAAGAGCGAAGTTCGCCTGCCGAACGGCGTTCTGCGCACTACCGGTGAGCACGAAGTGGACTTCCAGGTTCACAGCGAAGTCTTCGCTAAACTGACTGTAAACGTGGTTACTGAAGCTTAATCGCTTCTCTACCGCTTAAAAACGCCGGCCTTGTGCCGGCGTTTTTGTTTGTGAAAAGCGTTTTCTGAGCAAGTTTGTAATGTAAAAAGCCGACATCGCGTCGGCGTTTTTGTTTGGCTAATGAACCTGCAGAAACGCGCCGTCCGGCTGGCGGGTAAATAAAATTTCCCCCTGCTCCGTAGTTACGGCCAGTCCCGTCACCACGCCGTGCGAATTCTGGCGGATCCTGACCGCCTGACCGGCCTGCAAATTACTCAGCGGCTTGTCGTTGCCCTCCACGCGGGCCATTGCAAATACATCATTTACCGGCAGATTGTGGTCGCGGAACAGCTGCGCCAGCGTTTGCCCGTTGGCAATCTGGTAGTTTGTCCACTGTCCCTGAGCATCGCCTTTAGGCTGCTGGCTGTTATCCACCCGACCGCTAAGCTCCGCCTGTAGCGGCACGTCTGTTGTGGTGCGCTCAACGTTAACGGGGCGCTCCGTCTGCTCCGGCTGTCGCGGCGAAGGCCACAAAAAAGCCAGCAAAACCAGCGCCCCGGCCAGGATAATGCCGCGACGGTGGAAAGACGGCAGCGGATCCATCCAGCGCGCGGAATCCGCCAGGTGCCAGAGCCAGTTGAACCACTTCGATGCTGGTGACGCTTTAGTGACGGGCATGGCGTCGTCCTCCTTGCGCGATCCTCGCGCGAATAAAATAAACCGCTTTAACAAAGCCGGCCGGCGTTTCCTTCGTCTGCGGGCAATATGGCCCATGTTAACCTCTACTGAAATATAGCTGATAGCGCACTCTCCGCGCGGCTTTTATAGCGTAAGCGGAGCAGCGTTATTGTTTCCTTTTACGCTGAAAATGTCACCTGAAGAAGATGGCGTTTTACCCCTGTTGCCTGCGCTGTTATGCTTCGTCCTCAGTTTTATTACCAGTAAAGGAAAATCCATGACTACCCCTTCTTTAGACAGCGTAGAAGCACAAGCAAGCTACGGTATCGGTTTACAGGTTGGCCAGCAGCTGCTGGAATCCGGGCTGCAGGGGCTGCAGCCAGAAGCGCTGCTGGCTGGCCTGCGCGACGCGCTGGAAGGGAACTCCCCGGCTGTGCCCGTTGACGTTGTTCACCGCGCGCTGCGTGAAGTGCACGAGCGTGCCGACGTGGTTCGTCGCGAGCGTCAGCAGGCGATGGCCGCCGAAGGCCAGAAATTCCTGGAAGAGTACGGTCAGCGTGACGGCGTGAGCAGCACCGAATCCGGCCTGCAGTTCAGCGTCATCAAGCAGGGCGACGGCGCTATTCCGTCTCGCCAGGATCGCGTTCGCGTTCACTATACCGGCAAACTGATCGACGGTAGCGTGTTTGACAGCTCCGTGGCGCGCGGCGAACCGGCTGAGTTCCCGGTCAGCGGCGTTATCCCAGGCTGGATCGAAGCGCTGACCCTGATGCCGGTCGGCTCAAAGTGGGAGCTGGTTATCCCACAGAACCTGGCCTACGGCGAGCGCGGCGCTGGCGCTTCCATTCCGCCATTCAGCACGCTGGTGTTTGAAGTTGAGCTGTTAGAAATTCTGTAACAGCCGATCCTGCCGGGATAACGATTGTTGTTCCGGCAGGAGAACTGTTATTCCTCAATATTGCCTGATATGAATTTTATTACGCGTTAAATAACGCGGATGCTTTAACTAATAGCCTTTTCTCACGCGTTGAAAATATATTCAGCCGATTCTGAAAATACCCTGCTGGATTATTTTTATCCTGAAGGAAGGTTTGACTACGCCGCTTTTTTGAAATAAGTTCTCGACGTGGCAATGAATGCCATAGTAATGCTGATGATATTATTATCAAGGAGAACTATAAATGCGCGAGTTGACCAACAATGAAATGGCCGCGGTTGCAGGCGCCGGGCTTTTTTCTGATGTCGGCAAAGGTATTGGCTTTCTTATCGGTTCTGTGATCGACCAGGGCGCCTCTGCCGGTGGCTTAACAACTTCTTCCGTTGACGCTGTTTCCCAACTGGGCGGCGGAATTGGTAAAATACTGGAGTTAAACATTTCCGGTGCGATTAACGATATTGGTGCGGGTGTGGTTGGCCTGGTCAAATATGGTATTGACTCCATTAATAGCCTGAAATCCTCTACGGGCGCATAAATTTATTACCTCTGGTAATAAATAAAGCCAGCCTTGTGTGCCAGGCTGGCTTTTTTATGAAAGATTCGTCAGTTAAGGCCAATATGGTAAAGCGCAAAGCCGATATCGTCCTGGCCTGCTTGCTTCAGCGGATATTGGCCATGGTTTTTAATAAATTCAGCTGCTTTTGAAGATGGCGAGGTCTCAAAAAAGATATTCAGAGGGACCTTAGCGTTAATATTTTCCAGCCGCCAGTTATTATCCGCCTGCGGGCTGACTTCGCCATGCACCCGGGTCTGCGCCGTAATGTATGCCGCTACGACAGCGCGATTTTCATCCGGAGAAGCAAAAGCGACGTGATCCTCGCCGGTTCCGGCAAATTTGCCGCCGTAGGCGCGATAGTTATTGGTCGCCACCAGAAAAGTCGCCTCGGGATCGACTGGTTTTCCCTGGAAGGTTAAATCGCGGATACGGGAAGCCTTGTCATTAATCAACTGACATTCCGCATCGTAGCGGGCAGGCTGCGTGACGTCGATTCGGTAGCTCACGCCGTCAATCACGTCGAAATTATAGGTACGAAAATCCCAGTTAATCAGCGGCTGCGGTTTAGTGCTGGCCGGATCGATCTGGTTAAACTGACCCGCCGAGCATTCCAGCCACTCTTTTACCTCTTTACCGCTGGCCTTTACGACCACCAGCGTATTGGGATAGAGGTAAAGATCCGCTGCGTTACGAAAGGTCAGCGGGCCTTTCTCCACTTCCACATAGCTGGCCGGATCGTTTTTACGGCCGCCGGCCTTGAACGGTGCGGCGGCGGAAAGCACGGGCAGGGCGGCCAGATCCGGATCGCCCTGAATAAAGCGCTCTGCATAATCGCGCTGCGCATTATTCACAATCTGCACGGTCGGATCGTCCTGAACCAGCGACAGATAGCTGTACATCACGTCTGCCGATTTTCCGATAGGCTGGCTGACAAATTCACGCGTGGCGTGATGATCGGGCGCCATCACCTTCAGCAGCGCCGGATCTTCCGCCGCCAGCGATTTTTTCGCCGCCGTATCGTAAATGGGCCGGGCCTGCGCGGTCGCTTCGCTTACCCGCCAGCGGCCTGCATCGTTATTAAGCACCAGATCGACCACGCCCAGATGATCGCCCCACATGCCCGGCATCACCGCCGGTATCCCGTTCAGCGTACCTTTAGCGATATCGGCACCTTTGATCGCGGCAAAATCTTTGCTGGGGAAAACGGCGTGCGCATGGCCAAACAGGATGGCGTCGATGCCGGGAACCTGGCTGAGGTAGTAAACGGAGTTTTCCGCCATCGCGTGCCACGGCTCGCTGGAGAGGCCGGAATGGGGGATAGCCACGATCAGATCCGCGCCCTGGCGGCGCATCTCCGGTACCCATTTACGGGCGGTTTCGGTAATATCCTCCACGGTAATTTTACCGCTGAGGTTTTTCTTGTCCCACACCATAATCTGCGGCGGCACAAAACCGATGTAGCCCACTTTGAGCTGATGCTTGTTGCCCTCGCGATCCGTCACTTCCGTCGCCTTAATCAAAAAAGGCGTGAACAGCGGCTTACCGCTGTGGATATCAATGATATTGGCATTGATGTAGGGGAATTTCGCGCCGCTGATGGCTTTTTGCAGGTAATCCAGGCCATAGTTGAATTCATGGTTGCCCAGGTTGCCTACCGTGTAATCCAGCGTGTTCAGCGCCTTGTAAACGGGATGGATTTCGCCCTGCTGTAAGCCCCTGGCCGCCACATAGTCACCGAGCGGGCTGCCCTGAATAATGTCGCCGTTATCCACCAGCACGCTGTTGGCGGCCTCTTTACGCGCCGCCTCAATTAACGTTGCGGTACGCACCAGCCCGAACTTTTCCGTTGGGGTATCCTTGTAGTAATCGAAATCCATCATATTGCTGTGCAGGTCGGTGGTTTCCAGCAGGCGGAAATCGACCGTGGCAGCGTGTAGCGCGCAGCTGACCAGCAGCGCAACGGGCGTCACAACGGACTTAATCATTGTTTCTCCTTAATAGCGTTTGTGTAATCCCTAACGTCGCAAAGTTTTATGAAACTAATACCTTCTTTCTCATAATTATGTGAGCAGCTACAAATATTTATCTCTTATGGCCCGGCCCGTCGGGAACGATTAAGGCCGTTGCGGGGTCAACCTGATGAAAAACAGCAGCCCCTGCGGCGTAAAATAATTTATGCTATTGATAATTAAGCGCTGGCGGATCGTTTGGCCTTCGATCTTTGCTATCGACTATGATCAACAGAGAGCGCTGGCGCTGGCAAAGTGATAGCCAGCGCCAGCCAGCAAATCAAGAGGTGGACAATGTTAGAGAATATATGCCAGCTGGCACGAGACGCGGGCGTTGCCATCATGCAGATATACGATGGTCAGGCGCCGCTTGATGTTGCCACAAAATCCGATGATTCGCCGGTCACCGCAGCGGATATCGCCGCACACAAGGTGATCCTGAAGGGGCTGACCACGCTGACGCCCGACGTGCCCGTTTTGTCTGAAGAAGATCCGCCGGGCTGGGAGATCCGCCAGCACTGGCAGCGCTACTGGCTGGTCGATCCGCTGGACGGCACCAAGGAGTTTATCAAGCGGAACGGCGAGTTCACCGTCAATATTGCGCTGATTGAAAACGGCAAGCCCGTGCTGGGCGTGGTCTACGCGCCGGTGATGGACGTGATGTATTCGGCCGCCGAGGGGAAAGCCTGGAAGGAAGAGGGCGGCGTAAAAACGCAGATCCACGTGCGCGAGGCGCGCCCGCCGCTGGTGGTGGTCAGCCGTTCGCATTCCGACAGCGAGCTGGAGGATTACCTTAGCCAGCTGGGCGAGCATCAGACCATTGCTATTGGCTCCTCGCTGAAGTTCTGTCTGGTCGCGGAAGGCAAGGCGCAGCTCTATCCCCGCTTTGGGCCAACGAATATCTGGGATACCGGTGCAGGCCACGCCGTAGCCATTGCCGCAGGCGCGCACGTGCATGACTGGCAGGGGAAAACGCTGGACTATGCGCCGCGCGAAGCCTTTTTGAATCCGGGCTTCCGCGTCTCGATCTTTTAATCGGCCAGGGGAGGCGGCACCGGCGCCTCCCTCTGTCCGTCAGCGTAACAGCTGACGCACCAGCATAATCACCTGCTGGACTTCCTGCTGCGTCAGCGCGCCATCCTTGACGAAACGCACCTTTCCTCCGCTATCCAGCACAATAATCGCCGACCCTTCATCCTGCAGCTGCCAGGCCCGTTTGGCCGTGCCGTCGCTGTCGACGATAAACTGCGACCAGGGATACTGTTTCTTATTGCTCTGAATGCTGCTGCGGACAAACATGCCGGTGCCGGGGATAGCATCGTCGGTATTCACCAGCGTGGTGGTCTGATAGCGATCGTGGGGAAACCGGGCCGATTTAATCGCCTCGATCAGCGCCGCATTTTTCTCTTTGGCCGAGGCGCGTCCGGCGATGTGCTGAAGAACGCGCACTTTGCCCGGCAGCGCGGCGCTGTTCCAGACTCGATAGCTGAACTGCTCCTGCTGATAACGCAGCTCGCCTTGATCGGTAATGCCGACAGGCGGCACGCGCTGGCCTGTAACCAGGTTATGGGCGCTGGCGGCGCACGACAGCAACGTTAACAGCAGCAGTAAAAGACGAAAAATCATGATTGAACTCATTAGTCATGTTTCTGCAATAATAAACGTGGATGATGCGTCTGTCGCAGCGATACAACATCTTTGCAACACAACGCACAATTCCGTAAAGGTCGAAGGTTTATACTGCGTTCATGCAGCCGGGTGAAAGAGCCTACTGTCATGATGTGTAAAAACAGTAAAAAAACTCGGTTTTAGGAATTTTAGAAGTGAAACCTGGTCTATAGTGTATCCACTTTGTGCTGCAAAGATTCGTACCGAACTTGGAAACGACGCAGCACGCATCATCTTTCAGGAGTTGTAACATGAAGATTTTCCAGCGCTATAATCCGCTGCAGGTGGCCAAATATGTCAAAACACTATTCCGTGGCCGGATCTACATCAAAGATGTAGGCGCATTTGAGTTCGATAAAGGTAAGATCCTGATCCCACGCATTAAAGATAAGCAGCACTATAGCGTGATGTCAGAAGTGAACCGTCAGGTGCTGCGTTTGCAGACCGAGTTCAACTAGCAACCGGCAGGCCGGTTCAAAAGAAAGAAGGCGCGAAATTCGCGCCTTTTCTGTTTTTATTCTTCGACCATTTTGTTCAGCACGGCGGCACCCTGTCGGGTTTCATCAATCCTCGTCACCAGAAGCTGATCGATACGGTAGCTGTCGATATCCACTACCTCGAACTTATAGCCGTGAAACTTCACGAAGTCGGTGCGTTTAGGGATTTTTCTCAGCATATACATCATAAAGCCGCCGATAGTCTCGTAGTTGCCGGACTGCGGGAACTCGTCGATATCCAGTACGCGCATCACGTCGTCGATTGGCGTGCCGCCTTCCACCAGCCAGGAATTCTCGTCGCGCGCCACGATCTGCTCTTCCATTCCCTGGCCAACCAGATCGCCCATCAGCGTGGTCATCACATCGTTCAGGGTAATGATCCCCACTACCAGCGCATATTCGTTCATGATCACCGCAAAATCTTCCCCTGCGGTTTTAAAGCTTTCCAGCGCCTCGGAGAGCGTCAGCGTATCCGGCACGATCAACGCCGAACGGATCTGCACGCCGCTGTTAAGCGCCATGCTCTGGTTGCCCAGCACGCGCAGCAGCAGCTCTTTGGAATCGACATAGCCGACGATATGGTCGATATCGTCATTACAGACCAGAAACTTGGAGTGCGGATGATTGGCAATCTTCTCCTTCAGGCTCGACTCATCCTCATGCAGATTGAACCACACCACGTTCTCGCGCGAGGTCATGGAGGAGGGCACGGTGCGCGACTCCAGCTCAAACACGTTTTCAATCAGCTCGTGCTCCTGCTTGCGCAGTACGCCAGCGAGCGCGCCCGCTTCTACCACCGCGTAGATATCGTCTGAGGTGATATCGTCCTTGCGCACCAGCGGGATTTTAAACAGGCGGAAAATAATATTGGCGCCGCCGTTAAAGAACCACACCAGCGGCCGAAAGATAAACAGGCACATCCGCATCGGATTGATGATTTTCAGCGCGACGGTTTCCGGCGCGATCATCCCCAGACGTTTTGGGAAAAGATCGGCGAACAGGATAAACAGGCTGGTCACCACGGTAAAAGAGGCGATAAAGCTCAGCTGCTCCGCCAGTACCGGGCCGGTGATGCGATCGAAAAGCGAGCGGAACACGGGCGAAAACGCGGAATCGCCCACGATACCGCCCAGAATAGCCACGGCGTTCAGGCCTATCTGCACCACGGTAAAAAACATCCCCGGCGTTTCCTGCATCTTCAGCACGCGCTGGGCGTTGATGTTGCCGTCGTCCGCCAGCAGCTTCAGCTTGATTTTGCGCGAGGCGGCCAGAGAGATTTCCGAAAGTGAAAAAAATGAGCTGATGGCGATCAGCATTAAGATGACAAGCAAGCTGTCTAACATAAAACATCCATTAAATGGCCGCTTCAGGCGCTTTCAGAGGAAAATGCGCTAAAGCAGGCCTTAAGTTGATTACCTGTCATTTTTGGCCTGGGCAGCAGATGAGGAGCAGCTGACCTTCTGTACCTGTGAGCGGCACCGGGCTATCCGTGCCAAAAATGTCTGCGCCATTTGGCTTGGGCAGAAAGACGTTAACTGGCCGCAGCGCGGCCTCTGCCAGAGATTATAGCTGTGGTGAGGATTGCTTACAATTACGGCGCTGCAGGCGAACCGGCGGTGAGATTTATCCGAGTCTGCATTGCAGGCTGATATAGCGTAACATTCCCTCACGATCCATGGTTGTAACCTGGCGATTCTTTGCACACAATAACGCAAATTTCGGCCTTTCAGTGGAAAAGAGCCTCTGAACCCGTAAAAAGTTGCCATGCTTAAGCGGGCTATTTTCAAGATTCAGCAGTTGCGCCCATCTGGAATCCGGGCCGGCAATAAATTCAGGAGTTAGCGTGCCACGAATCCATGTCTATTGCATGTTAGGTCTGATCGCAGCCGTGCCTGCCGCTCAGGCGGCTACGGTGCGTTTGCAGGTCACTGGCCTGTCTGGGGAATTACAAAAAAACGTGCGCGCAAGATTGTCGACCATCGCAAGCGAGGAAGTGACCTCCGATGGGCGTTTCCGCGCGCGCGTCAGCGAAGCGGTTAAGGAAGGACTTAAGGCGCTGGGCTACTACGAGCCGGAAATTGAATTTGAACTGCAGCCGCCGCCTGCGGGCGGCAGACGTCCGGTGCTGCTGACGAAAGTCACGCCCGGCCCGCCGGTGAAGCTGGCGGGCGAAACGGTGATTATTCGCGGTGGCGCGCGCACCGACGAGGATTACCAGACGCTGGTACGCACCGGCAAAGCCAAAATTGGCGGCGTGCTTAACCACAGCGACTACGACAGCTTTAAAAGCTCGCTCAGCAATCTGGCGCTGCGCAAAGGCTATTTTGACGGCGACTACCGCAAAAGCCAGCTGGGCGTTTCCGTCGAGCGGCACGAAGCTTTCTGGGATATCGATTACGACAGCGGTCAGCGCTACCGCTTTGGCGACGTCACCTTTGAAGGGTCGCAGATCCGCGAGGAATACCTGCAAAACCTGGTGCCGTTTAAAAAGGGCGACTACTACAGCTCGCGCGATTTGGCCGAGCTGAACCGCCGCCTTTCCTCTACCGGCTGGTTTAATTCCGTGGTGGTCGCGCCGCAGTTCGATCAATCCCGCAAAAATAAAATATTACCGCTGCACGGCGTGGTCAGTCCGCGTACGGAAAACACCATCGAAACGGGCGTGGGCTATTCCACCGACGTCGGCCCGCGCGTTAAAGCGACCTGGAAAAGGCCCTGGGTAAACTCCTACGGCCACAGCTTTACCACCAGCGCCAATATCTCTGCGCCGGAGCAGCAGCTCGACTTCAGCTATAAAATCCCGCTGCTGAAAAACCCGGTCGAGCAGTATTACCTGCTGCAGGGCGGCCTGAAAAGAACCGACCTGAACGACACCAAATCCGACTCCACCACGCTGGCCGCGTCCCGCTACTGGGAATCCTCTACGGGCTGGCAGCGCGCCATTAATCTGCACTGGAGCCTGGATCACTTTACCCAGGGTAACGTCACCAACACCACCATGCTGATCTATCCCGGCGTCAGCGTTAACCGCACCCGTTCGCGCGGCGGCCTGATGCCCGTGTGGGGCGACTCGCAGCGCTACTCGCTGGATGTCTCCGATACGACCTGGGCCTCGGATATCGATTTCGCCGTGGTGCAGGCGCAAAACGTCTGGATCCGCACGCTGGCGGATAAACATCGCTTCGTGCTGCGCGGCAATCTCGGCTGGATTGAAACCAACGATTTTGAACGCGTGCCGCCTGATTTGCGCTTTTTCGCCGGTGGCGACCGCAGCATTCGCGGCTACAAGTACAAAGGCATTTCGCCGCGCGACGACGATGGCAAGCTGACCGGCGCCTCGAAGCTGGCGACCGGATCGGTGGAATATCAGTACAACGTAACCGGTAAATGGTGGGGCGCGGTGTTTGTGGATTCCGGCGAAGCGGTCAACGACATCAAGCAGAGCAATGTCAAAACCGGCGCCGGTTTCGGCGTGCGCTGGCAGTCGCCGGTTGGGCCGATCAAGCTGGATATCGCCCGTCCGGTCGGCGACAGCGAAGATCGGGACATACAGTTTTATATCGGATTGGGGCCTGAATTATGAGTCGCTGGAAAAAGGTCCTTATTGGCATCCTGATTTTCCTGGTTGTGCTGCTCGGCAGCGTGGCATTTTTAATTGGCACCACCACCGGATTACATCTGGTGCTGAACGGCGCGGCGCGCTGGGTGCCGGGGCTGGACATCAAACAGGTCAGCGGCGGCTGGCGTAACCTGACGTTAAAAGGCGTGCAGTATGAGATGCCTGGCGTGACGGTTAATGCCGGCGAGTTTCATCTGGCCCTGCAGCTGGGCTGCCTGAAAAACAGCGCGTTCTGCGTCAATGACCTTGCACTGCGCGACGTCAGCGTGGTGGTGGACAGCAAAAAGCTGGGGCCGCCCGCGCCGGAAGCGAAAGAGGATGAAGCCTCTTCCGGCGATCTCAGCACGCCGTACCCGATTACGCTGCGCCAGCTGGCGCTGCATAACGTCACGGTAAAAGTAGACGACACGGCGATCTCGCTGGCGGACTTTACCTCTGGCCTCAGCTGGCAGCAGCGCGCGCTGACCTTAACGCCGACCCATATTCAGGGCCTGCTGATTGCGCTGCCGAAGGCGGCCAAAGTGGCCGACGAGCAGGTGGTGCAGCCAAAAGTGCAGCAGCCGCAGGCTAACGAGCCGCCGCTGGGCGAAACGCTGAAGGCGATGTTCGCCAAACCGCTGCTGCCGGATCTGCCTGATTTCAAAATGCCGCTGGATGTAAACGTCCAGCAGATCCTCGGCGAGCAGCTGCGCATTACCGGCGATACCGATATCGCCATCACGCGTCTGCTGGTGAAGGCGCAAACGCAGGATCGCCTGCTGCGTCTGGAAACGCTGGATGTAGATTCGCCGCAGGGTCAGCTCAACGCCAGCGGTCAGGCACAGCTGGCGGATGCCTGGCCGGTGAATTTCAACCTCACCAGCTCGCTTAACGTCGATCCGATCAAAGGCGAGAAGATCAAAATGACCGTCGGCGGCGGCCTGCGTGAGCAGCTGGATCTGGCACTGAACCTTTCCGGCCCCGTGCGGATGCAGCTGAACGCGCAAACGAAGCTGGCCGAAGCGGGCCTGCCGCTGGCGATGACGATGCAAAGCGCGCAGCTGCGCTGGCCGCTGACCGGCGAAACGCAGTATCAGGCCGATAACCTGAACTTCAGCATAAAAGGCAAAGCGACGGACTATGTTATGTCGCTGAAAGCCGCGCTGCGCGGCCAGGCCATTCCGCCCGCCACGCTTACGCTGGACGGCAAGGGTAACGCGGAGCAGTTCTCGCTGGATAAGCTGCGGCTGGCCGCGCTGGAGGGCACCACCGACCTGACGGCGCTGGTGGACTGGAGCAAGGCGATCAGCTGGCGCAGCGAGCTTCAGCTTAACGGCATCAACACCGCCCGGCAGTATCCCGACTGGCCAGCGAAGCTGGAAGGTAAAATCACCACGCGCGGCAGCCTGTACGGCGGCAGCTGGCAAATGCGCGTACCTGAACTGAAGCTGCGCGGCAACGTGAAACAGAATGCGGTTAGCGCTGACGGCTCGCTTTACGGCAACAGCTACAACCAGTGGGATATTCCCGGCATCAAACTGGTGTTGGGCCGTAATAATGTCGATGTTAAAGGCTCGCTCGGCGACAAGCTGTCGCTGGACGCCAATATTGACGCTGAGCATCTGGATAACGCGCTGCCTGGCCTGGGCGGCGTGGCGAAGGGCACCATCAAAGCGCGCGGCGATTTGAAAACGCCGCAGCTGCTGGCTGATTTAACCGCTACCGGCCTCCGCTGGCAGGCGATGAGCATCGCCCGCGTCGCGCTACAGGGCGACGTGAAATCAGGCGAGCAGATCCAGGGCAAGCTGGCGCTGCGCGTGGATCGGCTGAAGCAGGACACGCTGACGGTTAACCGGCTGGATCTGGACGCCAGCGGCGATGAAAAAGCGCACCAGCTGAAGCTGACGGTCAATGGCGATCCGGTTTCCGGCCAGCTCCAGCTGAACGGCAGCTTCGATCGCAGCCAGCAGCGCTGGCGCGGCACGCTGAACAATACCCGCTTCGACACCCCGGTAGGGGAATGGCGCTTAACGCGCGCCATTGCGCTGGACTATCTCAACAGTAGCCAGACGGTCTCGGTTGGCCCGCACTGCTGGCAAAACCCCAACGCTGAACTGTGCGTGCCGCAAACCATCGAAGCCGGCCCGTCCGGCCATGCGAAGGTGACGCTCAACCGTTTCGATCTGGCGATGGTGAAACCTTTCCTGACGGATGAAACCAAACTCAGCGGTGTCTTCAGCGGCGATGCCGACGTCAGCTGGACAGCAGACGGCGGTTTGCCGCAGGGCCGCGTCTCGCTGAAAGGCAACGGCGTGAAGGTCGCGCAGGATGTGGACGGCAATACGCTGCCCGTAGCCTTTGATACGCTGAACCTGAACGCGGCGCTGCGTAACGGTCGCGCCCAGCTCGACTGGCTGATCCGCATCGCTAAAAACGGCCAGCTGGACGGCAACGTGCAGATCGCCGATCCGCAGAACAAACGCGGGCTTTCCGGCAACGTTAATATCAAAAACATCGATCTGACGCTGCTCAATCCGGCGCTGATGCAGGGCGAAAAAGTGGCCGGCGTGCTTAACAGCGCGCTGCGCCTGGGCGGCAGCCTGCAAAAACCGCAGGTCTTTGGTCAACTGGGGCTGAAAAACGTCGATGTTCAGGGCAGCTTTGTGCCGGTCGATCTGACCTCAGCCAATCTGAACATGGTCTTTAACGGCATGAGTTCTACCCTACAGGGTCTGATCGAGACGTCTCAGGGGCAGCTGGCGCTCAGCGGCAACGCGGACTGGGCGCAGCTGGACGCCTGGCGGGCGCGTATTGCGGCGAAGGGCAGCAAAATCCGCGTGACGGTGCCGCCGATGATCCGCATGGACGTTTCGCCGGATCTGGAGTTTGAAGCCACACCGCAGGCGTTTAACCTGAACGGCCGCGTCGATATTCCCTGGGCGCGCGTGACCGTCCAGGAAGTGCCGGAAAGCGCCGTCGGCGTCTCGTCGGATGAAGTGCTGCTGGATGAAAACCTCAAGCCGATTGCGCCGAAAAGCACCTCGATTCCGATCAACAGCAACCTGGTTATTCACGTCGGTAACGACGTGCGTCTGAGCGCCTTTGGGCTGAAAGCGAAGCTGAACGGCGATCTGAAGCTGGCGCAGGATAAACGCGGGCTGGGGCTGAACGGCCAGATCAACATTCCTTCCGGGCGTTTCCATGCCTACGGTCAGGATCTGATCGTGCGTAAAGGCGAGCTGCAATTCTCTGGCCCGGCCAACCAGCCTTACCTCAACATCGAGGCTATCCGCAACCCGGAAGCCACGGAAAATGACGTCACAGCAGGCGTGCGCGTTACCGGTCTGGCCGACGAGCCGAAGGCGGAAGTCTTCTCCGATCCGGCTATGTCGCAGCAGGAAGCGCTCTCTTATCTGCTGCGTGGACAGGGTCTGGACGCGACCGGCAGCGACAGCAGCGCATTAACCTCGGCGCTGGTGGGATTAGGGCTTGCACAAAGTGGGCAGGTTGTGGGTAAAATCGGGGAGACTTTCGGCGTAAGTAATCTCGCGCTGGACACGGCGGGCGTCGGCGACAGCCAGCAGGTTCAGGTCAGCGGTTACGTGCTGCCGGGTCTACAGGTAAAATATGGTGTTGGCATATTTGATTCACTGGCGACCTTAACCTTACGTTATCGCCTGATGCCCAAACTTTATTTGGAAGCGGTGTCTGGTGTAGACCAGGCGCTTGATGTGCTCTATCAGTTTGAGTTCTAGCAATGCGAATAATTGTCTACGGCAGCCTGAGACGCAAGCAAGGCAACAGTCACTGGATGACCAACGGGCAGTGGCTGGGCGATCATCAGATCGACGGCTACGAGCTATATAATCTGGGTCTTTACCCCGGCGTCGTCGCGGGTAGCGGGCAGGTTTACTGCGAGGTCTACCGGGTGGACGCCTCCACGCTGGGCGAGCTGGACGCGCTCAGAACCAAAGGCGGAGAGTATAAGCGCGAGCTGATGCCGACGCCTTACGGCAGCGCATGGCTGTACGTTTATCAGCGTTCGGTAGAGGGCAAGCAGCGGATAGCCAGCGGAGACTGGCTGCTGCGGGATAACCAGGATCCTGCCTGACACGCGTGACATAAATAAAAACACCGCTCACTGAGCGGTGTTTTTTTATGGGCTGGATGCGGTGCATTGCACAAAAAGTGAGCTTGATTTTGACGGCGCCGATCGTCTCTGACACACTGACTTTCTATCAATATTGATTACTTCGCAGAGAAAATCATGGCTTCTCAATATGAAAATGACTTCTACGGCTGGACGCTGGAACAGGCGGAATTACTGCAAGCCGGTAATCTGGCGCAGCTGGACAAAGGGAACCTGCTTGAGGAAATCAGAAGCATGGGCAACAGTGAACGTCGCGAACTGGAATCGCGTCTTGAGGTGCTGCTTATGCACCTGCTGAAATGGCAATATCAGCCTACTTATCGGGGACGTAGCTGGCAGCTGACCATTGCCGAACAGCGGCGTAAAATTGTGCGGCGATTAAACCGTAACCCCAGTTTGAAAAATGAGCTTTCCGAACTGATGAAGGATGCGTATGGCGATGCCATCCTTTCCGCCGCGCGGGAAACCGGCCTGGAAGCCGATGCCTTTCCCCAGATCTTGCCGTGGGGTTGGGAGCAGCTAATGGATGATAATTTTTTGCCTTCGTATAAATAAAAACACCGCTCACTGAGCGGTGTTTTTTTATCTACTGTCCGGGCGGCGGTTTACTTCTTCGCGCGCTCGAAAGAGGAGATGATTTCAGCTTTCGCCGCTTCAGCGTTGTCCCAGCCTTCCACTTTCACCCATTTGCCTTTCTCCAGCGCTTTATACTGCTCGAAGAAGTGGGTGATCTGCGCACGCAGCAGTTCCGGCAGGTCGTTCACATCTTTGATGTGATCGTACTCTTTGGTCAGCTTGGTGTGCGGAACCGCAACCAGCTTGGCGTCTTCGCCAGACTCGTCGGTCATTTTCAGCACGCCAACCGGACGGCAGCGGATCACTGAGCCTGGCTGCAGTGGGTATGGCGTCGGCACCAGCACGTCTACCGGGTCACCGTCCAGAGACAGCGTGTGGTTGATGTAACCGTAGTTGCACGGATAGAACATCGCGGTAGACATGAAACGGTCAACAAACAGCGTGCCGGAGTCTTTATCTACTTCATATTTGATTGGATCGGCATTGGCCGGGATTTCAATAACAACGTAGATATCTTCTGGCAGATCTTTACCCGCTGGAACCTGGTTTAAACTCATGGTGAATTCCTTTAATCGTCTTAAATCAAGTGACGCTCATTATAGCCAACTGGATATGAAAGTATGCCCCCTTTTTGGGCTTTCAGAATGCTCCAGTACGCTGGCCGATTATTTAACGTGCTGGCAAAGCGCACGCAAAAAAAACAGGGCGATCCGAAGATCGCCCTGTCTGCATAGCCGTCGGCCTTAAGCGTCCGGATATTCGCGCAGGAAACGCTCGGTGTCGTCAACCATATCGGTGTTGCCGACAAAGAACGGCGAGCGCTGATGCAGGGTTTCCGGCACCAGATCCAGAATGCGGTTTTTGCCGTCGCTGGCCTTGCCGCCGGCCTGTTCGGCCAGAAACGCCATCGGGTTGCACTCATACAGCAGGCGCAGCTTGCCCTGTGGGTGGCTGGCGGTGCTTGGATAGAGATAGATGCCGCCTTTCAGCAGGTTGCGGTGGAAATCCGCCACCAGCGAGCCGATATAGCGCGAGGTATAAGGGCGATGGGTCAGCTGATCTTCTTCCTGGCAGAACTTCAGGTATTTCTTCACGCCCTGCGGGAAACGGATGTAGTTGCCTTCGTTAATGGAATAGGTGTAGCCCTTTTCCGGGAAAGCCATTTTTTCCGCGCTGAGGCAGAAAACGCCCAGCGAAGGATCGTAGGTGAAAGCGTGCACGCCACAGCCGGTGGTGTAAACCAGCATGGTAGAGGAACCGTAGACGACATAGCCCGCGGCAACCTGCTGACTGCCCGGCTGCAGGAAATCTTCTTCCGTTACCGGCGTGCCTGGCGGCGTGATGCGGCGGTAGATAGAGAAAATTGTGCCGACGGAAACGTTAACGTCGATGTTGGAAGAGCCGTCCAGCGGATCCATCAACACCACGTATTTACCGTTCTCAACGCCTTCGAAAATAACGATTTCATCTTCTTCTTCAGAAGCGATACCGGCTACGATACCGCGTGCTTTCAGCGCGGCCTTGAGTTTTTCGTTGGCAAACAGATCGAGCTTCATCTGCTGTTCGCCCTGCACGTTTTCCACGCCGCTGGCGCCCAGAATATCGACCAGCCCCGCTTTGTTGATGTCGCGGTGAATGATTTTTGCGCCCAGCTTGATAGCTGAAATCAGCGCCGTCAGTTCACCTGTGGCGTGAGGAAAGTCGTGTTGCTTCTCGACGATAAATTCGCCTAACGTTTTCATAACACAATCCCTGAATCTGCGGTTGAACAGCAGCCTGCGATACAAACTGCCAACGTATGTCGAGGCAGTTTAGCCGAATGAGGGCTAAAGAACATAGGGCAAATTCCGTTTCTTCCGCACGATGAGGACGCTACACTGTGCACCGACCCTTTCAGTAAACGGACCTTTTATGCGTATTCACATCCTCGGTATCTGCGGCACATTCATGGGCGGTCTGGCAATGCTGGCCCGATCGCTGGGTCATGAAGTGACCGGTTCCGATGCCAACGTTTATCCGCCGATGAGCACGCTTTTAGAAAAGCAAGGCATTGATTTAATTCAGGGATATGATGCTTCCCAGCTCGATCCCGCGCCCGACTTAGTGATCATCGGCAACGCCATGACGCGCGGCAACGCCTGTGTGGAAGCGGTGCTGGAACGGAATATTCCTTACCTCTCCGGCCCGCAATGGCTGCACGATTTCGTCCTGCGCGACCGCTGGGTGATTGCGGTTGCCGGAACGCACGGAAAAACCACTACGGCGGGCATGACCGCGTGGATCCTGCAGGCGTGCGGGCTGGAGCCGGGCTTTGTCATCGGCGGCGTGCCGGGTAACTTCGACGTTTCCGCAACTTTAGGAAAAAGCCCATTCTTCGTGATTGAGGCGGATGAATATGACTGCGCGTTCTTCGATAAGCGCTCAAAGTTCGTGCATTACTGCCCGCGCACGCTGATCCTGAATAACCTTGAGTTCGACCATGCGGATATTTTCGATGATTTAAAAGCGATCCAGCGGCAGTTCCATCATCTGGTGCGCATCGTGCCGGGTCAGGGACGGATTATCGTGCCGGAGCAGGACAGCAACCTGAAGCAGGTGATAGCGATGGGCTGCTGGAGCGAGCAGGAAAGCACCGGCGAAAACGGCCGCTGGCAGGCGAAAAAGCTGACGCCGGACGCCTCGCATTGGGAAGTCTGGCTGGACGGCGAGCGCGTGGCGGAAGTGAACTGGTCGCTGGTGGGCGAGCACAACATGCATAACGGCCTGATGGCCATTGCCGCTGCACGCCACGTAGGCGTGAAGCCGGAAGATGCCGGTAAGGCGCTGGACGACTTTATCAACGCCCGCCGTCGCCTGGAACTGCGCGGCGAAGCCAATGGCATTAAGGTTTACGATGACTTTGCGCATCATCCTACCGCCATTCTGGCGACCATGACCGCGCTGCGCAGCAAGGTAGGCGGCAGAGCGCGTATCCTGGCGGTGCTGGAGCCACGCTCCAACACCATGAAAATGGGCATCAGCAAAGACGATTTAGCGCCTGCGCTGGGCCGGGCCGATGAAGTGTTTTTGCTGCAGCCGCACCATATTCCGTGGCAGGTCGCCGAAGTGGCAGAGGCGTGCGTACAGCCCGCTCACTGGAGCGCGGACGTGGATACGCTGGTAGAGATGATTGCTAAAACGGCGCAGCCGGGCGACTACATCCTGGTGATGAGCAACGGGGGATTTGGCGGCATTCATCAGAAGCTGCTGGATCGGCTGGCGTAACGGGCCAGCCAGTCGGCGCTGCGGGCAAGCAAACCCGCAGCGTTTTCAGGAGGCTTCGGCCAGCTCGCGCAGATACTGGAAGATCTGGCGGGAAGCTTTCGGCGGCTTATTGGCCGCTTTTTCTTTCTGGGCGTTGCGGATCATCGAGCGCAGCTGCTGACGATCGGCGTTCGGATAAAGCTGTAAAACGTCCGCCATCGCGTCATCGCCTTCGGCAACCAGACGATCGCGCAGCATCTCCAGCTTATGGAACAGCGCAACCTGCTGGTTGTGACGGTTCTTCAGCTTGTCCAGCGCCTGCCGGATAGGATCTTCGTCGCGCGAGCGCAGCATTTTGCCAATCAGCTGCAGCTGACGGCGGCGTCCCTCTTTCTTGATCTTCTGAGCCAGCTCGATGGCGGCGCGCAGATCTTCATCCAGCGGGATTTTATCCAGCGAGTTACCGCTCAGTTCTACCAGCTCGGCGCCCAGGCGCTTCAGCTCTTCGGCATCACGTTTAATTTCACTTTTACTGACCCAGATAATTTCATCATCTTCTTCTTCGTTATCTGGTACATCATCGAGCCAGTCGTCAGGCTGTTTGGTCATGGGAGGCTCCCTAAAAAAGAGGCTAATGCTATCAGGAAACTCAGGCTACTGCGAAATTGTTCGCTGAGTCTGTTAGACTCAGGTAAACCTGAAACCCTGAAGAGTCCGGAAATCTGGTGGCGTATACCCAGAAAAGCCCTCTGTTAATTATATGGTAGGTCGATGAAATTACTCTCCCAAGTTGCAGAACAGCGTAAAACCCTCGAAGAGGCGGTCGCAACAGCACTCGAGCTGGCCAAAGCCAGCACCGATGGGGCGGAAGTCGCCGTCACCAGAACCACGGGGATCGGCGTCAGCACCCGCTACGGCGAAGTAGAAAACGTTGAATTTAACAGCGACGGCGCTTTAGGCATTACCGTTTATCATCAGAATCGCAAAGGCAGCGCGTCTTCGACCGATCTCAGCCCGGACGCCATTGCGCGTACCGTGCAGGCGGCTGTCGATATCGCCCGCTATACCTCCGCCGATCCTTATGCGGGCGTGGCGGATCGCGATCTACTGGCTTTTGATGCGCCGGATCTGGATCTTTTCCATCCCACCGATCTTGATCCTGACAGAGCGATCGAGATGGCGGCGCGGGCCGAGCAGGCTGCGCTCAAAGCCGACAAGCGTATTACCAATACCGAAGGCGGCAGCTTCAACAGCCATATCGGCATGAAGGTCTTCGGCAACAGCCACGGCATGATCCAGGGCTACTCATCCAGCCGCCATTCGATTTCAGCCAGCGTTATTGCCGAAGCTAACGGCGATATGGAGCGCGATTACGCCTACACCATCGGCCGCGCTATCGAAGACCTGAAGTCGCCGGAGTGGGTCGGCGAAGAGTGCGCCCGCCGCACGCTGTCACGCCTCTCGCCGCGCAAGCTCGCCACCATGAAAGCGCCGGTTATTTTTGCGGCGGAAGTGGCGACCGGCCTGTTTGGCCATCTGGTCGGCGCGATCAGCGGCGGCAGCGTCTACCGCAAATCCACTTTCCTGCTGGATGCGATGGGCAAACAGATCCTGCCGGAATGGCTGACCATCCAGGAGCAGCCACACCTGCGTAAAGGCCTGGCCTCTACGCCGTTCGACAGCGAAGGCGTGCGTACCGAACAGCGCGACATCATCAAAGACGGCGTGCTGCAAACCTGGCTGCTGACCAGCTACTCGGCGCGCAAGCTGGGCCTGAAAAGCACCGGCCATGCGGGCGGCATCCATAACTGGCGCATCAACGGTCAGGGCGACAGCTTCGACCAGCTGCTGAAAAAAATGGGCACCGGTCTGGTAGTGACGGAACTGATGGGCCAGGGCGTTAGCGGCATCACCGGCGACTACTCGCGCGGCGCGGCCGGTTTCTGGGTCGAAAACGGCGAAATTCAGTATCCGGTAAGCGAAATCACTATCGCAGGCAACCTGAAGGACATGTGGCGCAATATGGTCACGGTGGGCAGCGATATCGAAACCCGCAGCAATATTCAGTGCGGCTCCGTGCTGATCCCGGAAATGAAAATCGCCGGACAATAATTCTGGTGGCTTATGTAAGGGAGGCGCAGACTGCGCCTCCCTTTACTTCCCAGCCTGCTACTGATGGTGATGAGTTCTGCCCTGTAAAACCTTAAAATGAAAAGATCTCCGCCACAGTGAGATTTCTGCATGGATTAATATTTGCTTTGGAGGGCTTTAATGAATTTTGATGCTGAAACCGTAAATAAATGCACAAAAAGTGATAGCTATCGTAACTATCAATTTAGAAATCCCGCCAGGCAAAGAATACCAACCATAAAAACCTACACTAGCGCCGCTATATAAATATAGAGGCGATGAAATCGCCGGTAAAATAGAAAAAATTAGATAACCTTCCTCATATAGCCTTCACAACCCCGTCGGTTGCCAGGGTTCATGATGCGTAAGTGGCATGCGTAGAAATCCCACCTTGAATCGATAATACGCCAGGTTTATGCAAAATCAATTCTTTTTTGATTGAGGTTATAAGAGGCCTAAATTTTTTGCTGCCGCTATAGAAACGCTTAAGCGATATCTGTTAAGTAATCTTGCTAAGAGGCTTTATAACATGTGAGGTAAACAAGGAGAGTAACAATGGCATGGACGTATAATGTAATGATGAAGACCTTTAAGCGTAACGGGGAATACAAGTTCAGCGCGCTTTATGCTGGTGCTCCGGGCTATAAAGATAATCCTGAGTATGAATGTCTGCGCGATAGAGGCCCGTTGCCCAGAGGTAAATACCGGATCACAGGCGTTCCATTCACACATAAAAAAGCGGGTCGATTCACGCTTCGCCTTGAGCCAGATAAAGGCAACAATATGTGTAATCGGAGTGGTTTTCTAATTCATGGAGAAAGTCAAACGCATCCAGGCGAAGCCTCAAATGGCTGCATCATACTGGATCCAAGGTTCCGTAAAGCAATTTGGGATTCAAAGGATAAGGAGATTATTGTTGAATGAGATATTTTCTTCTCCCCTTAATTATTTGCAGCACCTGTACGCTTGCCGCGCCGATGCTTGATAATAATTGTAAGTCGCCCATATCAGGTACTGCCATAAGAATGATGGATAAAATGCATGAGGAAATGCATATTGACATTAAGAGCATACCACCCGATGGGGTAACCACGGAATTGCTATTCAACGAACCTGTCTCTGATTTGTTATCACAATACTATGCCGAAAAAACCTATAAAACCGATACCCTTTTATCGATAAGCGATAACAAAGAAATATATTCACAGGATAATCCTGTTAACCTCATAATTAAGTTTACTGTTAAAGATAAGGAGGGAAAAGAGGATATTTTCCTTGTCTCTACCATTGCGAATGATTATGAGTGTAATATAGAATTTAACGGTTATTTGATTGTCAAGCGTGAATTCTGATTTTGCCCCTGTGTCAGCGCGCAGGGGCTTCTCACTATCTGGGAATTTACTTTATGTCTGTTTTATTTCTTAAATAGAGCTAATCTTTCTTTTTTTATTTAAATAATGATTTCGTTCTCCACTACCATAAGCAATTCCTATGGTTTCCATCAGGATAGCCGCTGCGATCGCCGTTATCGGCCGATCAGGCAGACATTTTTTCTGTCGTACTGTGATTTACCTTCCACTTTTGCTCTTCTGTTAAGTGAAATAACCATTTTGTGAAGGATTTCCCTGGCTTCGCGCTTATTTCCACTTTGAAACGGAAAAATGCGGTCTACAAAATCGCTACCTCCGGCGCTACTTTATTTCTCTCGCGAATAAATTCGGTTTACAGCCGAACCAAAACGGAAAATAAGGGGCGTTGCGTGAAAGACGGAGCAGTGGCGGTAAAAGAAACCGACGAGCAACAGGCGGTTCAGGCGCTTGCCGACAAAGTGATGATGCAAATCAGCGAGCTGTTTGCTGCCAAAAATATTTATCCTGATGCCGTTCAGCAAAAAATGCTGGCTTCGCACGTGCGGGCAATGGCTTCGCGCTCGCTAACGGGCGAACCGCTGCCGGAAGTCGAGGCTGAACTGTTTGATGAGATCTCGCCGGGATCCATGTTGCTGGCCCAGCAGGTGGTGGATCTCTTTGGCAACTTGCCCCAGGAAGAAGCCTGGCTGCTCTCCGTTCACGTTGAAGTCGCAAAAGAAAACCAACCGTAAATTTACCAGCCGGAGAAAATGCTTATGTCACAAGTCATTGTTGTTATTGGCGATCGTTTAGGGAAAGGCCAGAAAGTCGCGGCAGGCGTCGAGAAAGCGGGCGGGAAGGCCGTGGTGGTGCCGGGCGTGGCGGCGGACATGAAGCTGGGCGACGTCATGAAAGCGGAAAACGCCACTTTTGGCATCTCTTTTTGCGGCAGCGGCGGCGCAGGCGCTATTACCGCGCAAACCAAACACGGCTACAAAGCGAAATATGGCATGCGCTCTGTAGAAGAGGGCGTAACCGCCATCAACGAGGGCGCGAACGTGCTCGGCTTTGGCTTTATGGACAAAGAAGAGCTGGGCGAACGCCTGGTGCAGGCCTGGAACAAGAAGCACGGTGCCTGACCGATGAAGGAGCAATTTACCACAGCGGTAAAGGTCAGCGGCAAAGGCGACAGCAAAGAGAAAGCGTTCGCCGATGCGCTGAGCCGTGTGCAGAGCACGCTGCTAAAGACGACCGGTAAGGTGCTGCTGCGCATTGAGCCGCAGGAGGTCAGGGTGGTGCTGGCGCGGGAAAGCGTCAGGAAAGAACGCTTTTTGTTTTTCTTTCTGGCGAGGGAGCGGCGGAGTTACAGCATCGAACTGGAAATTACCGTCAGCGTGAACGCTATCGATGTCGACAAAATCGATTTCCTCACGCGCTAGCCGGGCAAACATAACTTAAAAACGTTGGCGCAAGCCTGCAAGGAAAGTGTGATGTTTTTAATTATCCTTTTTAAATCTCTTATTATCGGCGGCCTGGTCGGAGTAGGCGTTGGCGCTGGCGCCGCGCGTATGTTTCATGCGCCGGCGACTCAGGGCATGGGCGCCTTTCGCACGCTGGGTGAACTCAACTCCTGTGAAGGCGATCCCGCCTCTCACTTCTCGTTTGGTCTGGGCTTCTTCTTTAACGCCTGGGCTTCTTCCGTTGCCGCAGGCTCGTTTACCCAGGACGTCGACCACCGCATTATCCCGAACTGGGGCGCGGCGGCGCTGATGATCCGAAACCGCAACCTGGCAGAAACGCTGCACAATCCGAAAAAAATGGCCATCGCCTGCGGCCTGATCGGCATGGTGGTGGTCGCCTTTCTGAATTCTACCGCTTCGGCCGTGCCGGCGGCGCTCCAGATCACCGCCGTTAAGGTGCTGGTGCCTGCGGCTAACCTGCTGGTCAATACCGTGATGCCAGTGATCTTCTGGCTGGCGGCAATCGATGCCGGTAAAAAATCGGGATTCTGGGCCACCATCTTCGGCGGCCTGGCGCAGATGATTATGGGCAATGCGGTGCCGGGACTGGTGCTGGGCATTTTGATCGGCAAGGGCGTTGAGGAGAGCGGCTGGCATCGCGTCACCAAAGTGATGATGTTCGCCATCGTGCTGCTGTTTGTCCTGAGTGGCTTCTTCCGCGGCTTCGATATGAAAATGCTGGAATCTTTCCGGCTGGGCGTGCCGGACTGGCTGTCGATGTTCCATAACGCGCTGAGCGGAAAATAAGGAGAGGAAAATGGAAGCAAAAAGCGGTTTCTGGTATGCCGACTGGTCTTTCCCGATCTTTGTCGGCCTGCTTTCCGCCGGCGTGTTCGCCGGAACGCATATGTATTACGTCTATGGGCTGGGCGCGTTTAACGAGGTCGCCTTTGTCTCTATGCTGCGCGCGGGTATGGAAACCGGCGTCTATGGCGCGGTGGCGGCCTTTGGCGCGAGCTTTCTGTTCGCCCGTATTATCGAAGGGTCGCTGGTGGGCATTCTGGATATCGGCGGCGCCATCCAGACGGGCGTCGGCCTTGGCGTGCCGGCGCTGCTGTTGGGCGCCGGGTTTATCTTCCCCGTGGCCAACTTTGCCGCCTCGCTGCTGACCGGCCTGATTCTGGGCCTGGCGATCGGCTACCTCATTATTCTGGCGCGCAGGTTCACCATCAATAACAGCGATTCAACCTATGGCGCCGACGTCATGATGGGCGCGGGCAACGCGTCCGGGCGTTTCCTCGGGCCGCTAATTATTCTCTCGGCTATGGCCGCCTCCATTCCCATCGGTCTGGGTTCGCTCATCGGCGCGCTGCTGTTTTATCTCTGGAACAAGCCTATTACCGGCGGCGCCATTCTGGGCGCGATGCTGCTGGGCGCATTTTTCCCGGTGGCACTCTAGCCCGATCGCCAGGGCTCAGCGGCGCTGGCGACCGCTTTTGCAGACGGAGGAGTTTGCCATGTTTGATTTTATTGTGCGCCGGGCGCGCCTGGCGGACGGCGGGCTGACCGATATCGCCGTACACAACGGAAAAATTGCCGCGCTGGGCGAGGTCAGCGGCCAGGCCACGCGCGAGTACGATTTGGCCGGGCGTTTTTACCTGAGCGCCGGATGGATCGATTCGCACGTGCACTGCTATCCCAATTCGCCGATTTATCACGACGAAGCGGACTGCATCGGCGTCGCTACCGGCGTGACGACCGTCGTGGATGCGGGCAGCACCGGCGCGGACGATGTTGACGAGTTCTGTCGTTTAACCCGCAGCGCCCGCACGCAGGTTTACGCCTTGCTGAATATCGCGCGCACCGGCATCGTAACGCAAAACGAGCTGGCGGATATGACGCAAATCGACCGTGTCGGCGTGCGTGAGGCGGTGCAGCGTTTGCCAGGGTTTATTCTTGGCATCAAGGCGCGCATCAGCAGCAGCGTGGTAGGTAAAAACGGCGTGCAGCCGCTGATCCGTGCCAAAGCGATCCAGCAGGAAAACGGCGGGCTGCCGCTGATGGTGCATATTGGCAATAACCCGCCCGATCTGGATGAAATAACCGATCTGTTGGACAGCGGCGACATCATCACCCACTGCTATAACGGCAAGCCCAACCGCATCCTGACGCCTGCCGGTCAGCTGCGCGCCTCCGTTCATCGTGCTTTGGAGCGCGGCGTGCGGCTGGATGTGGGGCACGGCACGGCCAGCTTCAGCTTCGACGTGGCGCGCGTGGCTATCGCGCAGGGCATTCTGCCGCAAACCATCAGCTCGGATATTTACTGTCGCAACCGCCTTAACGGGCCGGTGCATTCGCTGGCGCACGTGATGGCGAAATTCTTCAGCGTAGGCATGACCCTGCCGCAAATTATTGACTGCGTGACCACCAACGCGGCTGACGGCCTGCGGCTATCGCAGAAGGGACGGCTGGAGGTGGGCTATGACGCCGATCTGACTATTTTCGACGTGCAGGATGCGTCCTGCGTGTTTACCGATTCCGAAGGCCAGTCGGCCACGGGCGAAAAGCAGCTGGTGCCGCTGGCCGCCGTGGTGGCTGGCCGCTGGTTTGTTACCGAAGAAGGGAAAAAGCATCATGTCTTCGATTTATGAGAAATATGGCTTAAAACAGGTCATTAACGCTTCGGGCCGCATGACCATTCTGGGCGTCTCTACCCCTGCCGCCGACGTGGTGGACACGGTAAAGTACGGCCTTAACCACTATTTTGAAATGAACGATCTGGTTGATAAAACCGGCGCTTATATCGCCAGCCTGCTCGGCTGTGAGGATGCGGTGGTGGTTTCCTGCGCGTCGGCGGGCATCGCGCAATCCGTGGCGGCGGTCATCGTCAAAGATAACGACTGGCTGCTGGAAAACCTACACGCCGCGCCGCTGATTGTTCCTCACCATATCGTGGTGCCGAAAGGCCATAACGTTAATTACGGCGCGCCCGTCGGCACTATGGTCGCGCTGGGCGGCGGGCGTCTGGTAGAAGCAGGCTACGCCAACGAATGCTCCGCCGCGCAGCTTTCCGCCGCCGTGACGCCGCAAACGGCGGCCATTCTTTATATCAAATCGCATCACTGCGTGCAGAAAAGCCACCTCAGCGTCGAACAGGCGGCCGCCGTTGCGCGCCAGCATAATCTGCCGCTGATTGTCGATGCGGCGGCGGAAGAAGATTTACAGCGCTACTACCAGGGCGGCGCGGATCTGGTGATCTACAGCGGCGCGAAGGCTATCGAAGGCCCTACGAGCGGGCTGGTGATGGGGCGCAAAAAATACGTTGAGTGGGTGAAGCGCCAGTCGCAGGGCATCGGCCGGGCAATGAAGGTCGGCAAGGAAGGCATCCTTGGCCTGACGCAGGCGATCGAAAACTATCTGCAACAGCCGAAAATGTCCGGCGCACAGATGGTCGAGAAGATGACGCCGTTTATCGACAACCTGAACGCGCTGGACGGCATCAGCGCGCGCGTGGTTTGGGATGCCGCCGGACGAGATATCGCCAGGGCAGAAATCCATTTCGACGAGCTTAAGATCGGTCTGACCACGGGCGACGTCGTGCAGAGGTTAAAAACAGGCGAGATAGCGATCTATTTTCGCGGCTATAAAGCCAATGAAGGCATTGTCGAGGTCGACGTGCGCAGCGTCTCGCCAGAGCAGCTGCATACTATTTACGTTTCCGTCAGAGCATTATTATCAGAAGGGAAAACAGCATGACGCTTATGCCAAATTTCTATCGCGATCGCGTTTGTCTGAACGTGCTGGCAGGATCGAAAGAGAACGCCCGCGAGATCTGGCAGGCGGCTGAAGGCCACGTGCTGGTTGGCGTGCTGTCGAAAAACTATGACAGCGTGGCAAGCGCCGTTGCCGATATGCGTGACTACGCGGCGCTGATCGACAATGCGCTCTCCGTTGGGCTGGGGGCGGGCGATCCGAACCAGTCGGCGATGGTCAGCGCTATTGCAAGCCAGCTGCAACCGCAGCACGTGAACCAGGTGTTTACCGGCGTGGCGACCAGCCGCGCGCTGTTGGGCCAGCGCCAGACGGTGGTTAACGGCCTGATTTCGCCGACGGGCAGGCCAGGCATGGTCAAAATTTCCACCGGGCCGCTCAGTTCGCAGGCGCCAGAGGGAATAGTACCGATAGCGACCGCGATTGCGCTGCTGAAAGATATGGGCGGCAGCTCGGTGAAATATTTCCCGATGGGCGGACTAAAGGCTGTCGAGGAGTTTCGCGCGGTGGCGAAAGCCTGCGCCGAGCAGGATTTCTGGCTGGAGCCGACGGGCGGCATCGACCTGGATAACTATGCCGCCATTCTGCAAATCGCGCTGGAGGCGGGCGTCAGCAAAATCATCCCGCACATTTACAGCTCGATTATTGATAAGGCTTCCGGCAATACTCGTCCGGACGACGTCCGCGCGCTGCTGGCCATGACAAAAAAATTGGTGGAGTAAGCGCGAGCAAGGCCGGGCGATCCCGGCCCGTTTCGTCAACGGAGAGCAACCAAGACAACCACAGGAAACCCGGTGAGATTCCCTAACCAACGCCTTGCAAGACTTTTCGATACGCTGCAAAACGAAACGCTGCCTCAGGATGAGCTGGCGCGCCGTTTTGCGGTATCTACCCGCACCGTACGTACGGACATTACCGCGCTGAATGAGCTACTGGCCGATCACGGCATCCGCTTTGTGCTGAATCGGGGCGAGGGCTATCGGTTAAAAATTGAAGATGCGCAGCGCTACAGCCAGCTGCGGCACCAGTCGCCTTCGTCTTTACGCATTCCCCGCACCTCGGCGGCGCGAGTGCATTACCTGTTAACCCGATTTCTCACCTCAGCCTATTCCCTTAAGCTGGAAGATCTGGCCGATGAATGGTTTGTCAGCCGCGCCACGCTGCAAAGCGATATGGCTGAAGTGAGAGAGTGGCTGGCGCGCTATCAGCTGGTGATTGAAACCCGGCCGCGCTACGGCATGAAGCTGTTCGGCAGCGAAATGGCCGTGCGCACCTGCCTGACCGATCTGCTCTACCAGATTGCACAGGAGGATGCCGACGATCCGCTGCTGCATCTGGAGGTGCTGAACAGCGGCATTCTGGCTACGCTACAGCCGCTGCTGAGCCAGTCGCTGGGGCGTTTTGCCGTCAGGATGACGGATGAGGGTGAGTTTTATCTGCGCCTCTACTGTGCGGTGTCCGTAAGGCGCATCAGCGAAGGCTATCCGCTTTCCGATTTCACGGCTGACGACGTGGATGACGACGTGCGAGGCGCGGCGCGCCATCTGATTGCGCTACTACAGCCGCTCACCGGCAAAGCGTTCTCAGCCGCAGAAGAAGCCTACCTGCGCGTTAATATCGCGGCACGGCGCGTTGAGGCGATTGCGCCGGATGCCATCAGCCCGGACGACGGCGAATCGCTGGTCAATTACATCCTTAGCTACATCAATACTCACTACAACTTTAACCTGCAAAGCGACAGGCAGCTGCGGGCAGATTTGCTGACGCATATTAAAACCATGATCACCCGTGTGCGTTACCAGATCGCTATTCCTAACCCGCTACTGGCGAACATTAAGCAGCACTATCCGATGGCGTGGGACGTGACGCTGGCCGCCGTATCCAGCTGGGGAAAATACACGCCTTATACCATCAGTGAAAATGAGATGGGATTTCTGGTGCTGCATATCGGCGTCGGCCTGGAGCGGCACTATGACGTCGGCTACCGGCGCCATCCGCAGGTGCTGCTGGTGTGCGATACCGGCAATTCCACTGTGCGCATGATCCAGGCGATGCTGATGCGGAAATATCCGCAGATCGTGGTCAACAATATTATTTCGCAGCGCGAGTATGAGCAGCAGCCGGGTATTGAAGAAGATTTTGTTATCTCCACTACGCGCCTGGTCGAGAAACAGAAGCCGGTGGTGGTGATGTCGCCTTTTCCCACGGAATACCAGCTGGAGCAGATTGGCAAACTGGTGCTGGTGGATCGCACCCGGCCTTATATGCTGGAAAAGTTCTTTGACGCCGGCCATTTTCTTGTTATCGACCAGCCCGTAACCCAGGCGGAGCTGTTCCGTATGCTCTGCGATCGGCTGGAAAAAGAGGGCGCGGTCGACCAGACGTTTCACGATTCCGTCGTGGAGCGCGAAGCCATTGTCAGCACGATGTTTGGCGAAGGCATTGCGCTACCGCACTCGCTGGGCCTGCTGGCGAAGAAAAGCGTGGTCTATACCGTGCTGGCGCCGCAGGGCATCGCATGGGGAGACGAAACGGCCTCGGTGATCTTTCTGCTGGCAATCAGCAAAAGCGATTATGAAGAGGCGATGGCGATTTACGATCTGTTCGTGACGTTCCTGCGCGAGCGGGCGATGGCGCGGCTGCGCGACAGCAAGGATTTTGTCAGCTTCAAGGCGGTAGCGATGGATTGTCTGAGTCGGCTATAGCGGGCGACGCGGTATGATAAAAGTGAAAGCCCGGCATTGGCCGGGCTTTTGCTGCTTATTGCAGAATAGTGAACGCGGTGGTGACGTGCTTCACGCCGCTGACCCGGCTGGCGATATCGGCCGCCGCTTTGGCTTCTGCGGTAGTGACCAGACCTAACAGGAACACCTCGCCGTTTTCGGTGGTGACCTTCACGTTAGAAGATTTGACCTGGTCGCTGGAAAGCAGGTTGGAACGCACTTTGGTGGTGATCCAGGTATCGGAAGAGGCCGTGCCAAAGCTGGCCTTCTCGCTGGTGCGGATTTCGTTATAGACCTCGGTTGCGCCATCCACGCCGACGGCGATCTGTTTGGCGCGGTTAGCGACATCGGCGCTCGGCGCCTGGCCGGTCAGCAGCACTTTGCCCTGATAGGCCGTTGCCACGATGTGGGCTTCTTTTTTGATCTGGTCGTCTTTCGCCAGCGCGTTGCTGACGCGTAACTCCAGCGTGCCGTCATCAACCTGGGTGCCCACGGTACGCGGGTCGGTGGCCGTTTTGGTGGCGACCGCCGCGCTGCCGATCACGGCGGCGACGCAGCCCTGTAGCATCAGCGCGGACAGCACGATGGCGGTTGCGGAAATCAGCTTCATCATAGCTCCTTAAACGTCCTGGTGGGGAAACAAGGTGTTATCGATCAAATCGCACAGGCAATTCACGGTTAACATATGCATTTCCTGAATCCTCGCGCTCCGGTGCGAGGGAATACGAATTTCCACGTCCTGTGGACCCAGCAAACCGGCGAGTTCGCCGCCGTCATAGCCGGTCAGCGCGACAATCGTCATATCGCGCGTTACCGCTGCCTCAACGGCCTTCACAATATCACGGCTGTTGCCGCGCGTTGAAATGGCCAACAGAATATCGCCAGCATGGCCCAGCGCGCGGACCTGCTTGGCGTAGATTTCGTCGTGCAGGCGATCGTTGCCGATTGCCGTCAGCAGCACGTTATCCGCGCTCAGCGCTACCGCAGGCAGGCTGGGGCGCTCGGTTTCGTAACGGTTGATCATACTGGCCGCAAAGTGCTGGGCGTTGGCGCTGGAGGTGCCGTTGCCACAGCTCAGCACTTTATTGCCGTTCAGCAGCGACTGGACAATCGTCATCGCCGCGCGCGAAATAGCATCCGGCAGCGCTTCCGCTGCGGCTATCTGCGTCTGAATACTTTCGGTAAAACAAACTTTGATTCTTTCCAGCACGTTTTTCACCTGGCAAGTGGTTGGCGAAATTACTCCGCCGTAAAAGCATCGGACAACCAGTCCGTTCGTGCGCCGGTTATCGCTACCACATCAAAGCGGCAGCGGGCGCTCTCAAGGCTGCTCTGGCGACCGTTCAGCCATAAGGCTGCGGCTTTCAGCAGCTTTTGCTGCTTGCTGCGGGTTACGCTGGCGGCGGCGCCGCCGAACCGATCGTTACGGCGATAGCGCACCTCTACGAAAACCCACGTCTCGCCATCGCGCATAATCAGGTCGATCTCTCCGACGCGAAAGCGGACGTTAGCCGCGATAAAAGTTAATCCTGCACTTTCCAGCAGGCGGCGGGCCTGTAGCTCATAGCCCGCCCCCGTTTGCTGACGGCTCAGGATGCCGGAACGATTTGTCCCTGGCGATACTGGCTCCATACCAACTTCCTGTTGATGACGCAGTCCTGGGTGGCGCTCAGGTTGCCGGTTTCCCCCTGCAGCCGGAAGCCCGGCAGCTGGCGCACTTCATTGAAGTGATTGGCCAGGGTCCAGGCGTCCACGCCCATGGCATAGAGACGAACCTGAGAGTAATCGTTGTTAAAGTTTTTAGCCGCCTGCTGCATCAGCGCGGGATTAGCGCCCGACAGCAGCGGGATATCGCTGAACTGCACGCCTTCCATCTCCAGACGATAGTCCGGGCCGCTGCCTGCCTGATAGCTGCGCGAGCTGGCATAAATCTGTGCCATATTGCGGCTGCTGACGCGCATGGAGAGGGAAGGCTTGATAAGCGCCATCTCGTCCTGCGTCGCCACGACATACAGCGAATCCACGCTGCCGTCGCCTGCCGCTGGCGTATCCGCCTGCGGCGCCGGAATGGTCAGGCCCGCAATAGTTACGCCCTGCGGCTGCTGCGGCTGAGCAACGATCGGCGTACCGGTCAGACGCAAGCCCGCACCGCTATTAATGCCCTGCTTCAGCTCGCCCTGCGAACCGAACTGCTGTTGTAGCACGGTCGCGCCGCCCAGCTGCTGCCATTCTGCAGCAAATGCTTTGCTGACGCGATCGCCTAACGAGCTGCGCGGCACCAGCAGCAGCGGCGAACGCTTGCCCTGATCCCACATATGATGCGCGGCGTCACGCGCTTCGTCTTCAGGAGAAAGCGCAAAGTAACAAAGATTCGGATGGTTCTGTACCGTCTCCGGCTCGTTAAGCGCCAGGATATTCAACGGCGTTTGTAAGCCAGCTAAACGCTCGACGTTGCTTTTCAGCAGCGGGCCGACCACCAGCGTGGCGCCGTCTTTCTGCGCCTGCGCCAGCACCTGATCTATCGGCTGGCTGCTGGTGTCGTAGACCTGAACCTGCGCCGAACTGGATGGCGGCGCGGTTTGCGCCACGCTGCCGTTCTGCACGGCAGGCTGAGCGGCGCTATCGCTGTTTTGCGCAGCTGGCTGAGCAGCAGTGCTATCGGTGGCCGGACTGGCTGCTGCTGGCGCGGTGTTGGCATCGACAGGCGTGGCGGTATTGGCGTCAACAGGCGCGGTGCTGGCGGCGGCGGCCTGCGGCTGTGCAGCCGGCTGGGCCAGCGCACCATTGCGTGCGTCGTCAAACCCCTTCTGAATCGCTTTGGCGAAGATCTGCGCCTGGCCGCTTAACGGCAGCAGCAGCGCAATTTTACCGGTCGACGACTGCTGGAAGTTCTGCACCTGGCTCAGCGCCGTTGGCAGCATTTTCGCCGCCGGGTTGTTAGGATAGCGCGTCTGCCAGTCGCTGATGCCCGCTTTCAGCATCGTGGGATCGCTGACGTTGGCCCTATAGACGTTGAGCAGATCCAGCCAGCCCTGTAGCGTGTTTTCATCGGCGTTGATCACCAGGCCGTTGGCCTGCTCTGGCGTCATCTGGCTCAGCGCCAGCCAGGTTGCATCAATATTTTTCTGCTTATCGGCTGGCGAGCTCAGCAGCGGTTCCTGCGCAATATAAGCGCGCAGCTGCGTTAATCCCTGGCTGCCGGCAATTTGCAGCTGGTAGTAACGGGCCTGCTGCTCCTTCGACAGGGAGGCGGCATCAATCTGCTGCAAAAGCTGCGCCGCGCCGGCCGCATCCTTCTGCATCACCTTGAGCTGCGCCTGTAGCAGCAGCGATTCCTGATGCTGGACATCATTCAGCTGCTGCGGCAGGTTGGCCAGCTGGTCGCTGGCCTGAGGAATTTTTCCTTCGTTCAGCAGCGCCCGGATTGCGAGTAATTGCCAGTCAACCTTGTTATCATCTGAACTTTGCTGCATTTGCTGCAAATAAGAGTCGGAAGTGCCTGTCGCGGTGCCCTGCACGTTGACCGTCGGCGCCTGTGGGCCCTGGCCGGAACAACCGGCAAAAATCAGGGCCGCCAGCAGCAGAGGCACGCAGCGTCCTGCTTTGTTATGAATGACTTTCGAAGGAAGCATACTGTATCCAGTTATGTTTTTTTCAAGATGCTCAATATTAAATCGGCAATTCGGATCAAACAATGAAACAACGCGAAGAGATTTCGGCCAGCACGCTCTACATCGTTCCCACACCGATTGGTAACCTGGGCGATATTACCCAGCGTGCGCTCTCGGTGCTTGCCAGCGTCGACCTGATCGCAGCGGAAGATACACGTCATACCGGGCTGTTGCTACAACATTTCGCCATCAATGCGCGCCTGTTCGCATTACACGATCACAACGAGCAGCAGAAGGCGGAAACGCTGTTGGCAAAGCTTCGGGACGGGCAAAGCATAGCGCTGGTTTCCGATGCCGGCACGCCGTTGATTAACGATCCCGGCTATCATTTGGTTCGTCTTTGCCGGGAAGCGGGCGTAAACGTGGTGCCGTTGCCTGGCGCCTGCGCGGCGATTACAGCATTAAGCGCGGCGGGGTTGCCGTCCGATCGATTCTGTTACGAAGGGTTTCTGCCCGCCAAAAGCAAAGGCCGTTGCGACACGCTGCGCGCGCTGGAGCAGGAATCCCGCACGCTGATTTTTTATGAATCCACCCATCGCCTGCTGGAAAGCTTACAGGATATGGTCAGCGTATGGGGAAGCGAGCGCTACGTAGTCCTGGCGCGGGAAATCACCAAAACCTGGGAATCGATTCACGGCGCGCCGGTGGGCGAGCTGCTGGCCTGGGTTAAAGAAGACGAAAATCGCCGCAAAGGCGAAATGGTGCTGATTGTGGAAGGCTATCAGGCCGTGGAAGACGCGCTGCCGCCGGAAGCGCTGCGCACGCTGGCGCTGTTGCAGCAGGAGCTGCCGCTGAAAAAAGCCGCCGCGCTGACCGCCGAAATTCACGGCGTAAAAAAGAATGCGCTCTATAAGTATGCGCTGGAGCAGCAAGAGGGGTGACAAACCGCGCGGAATGCCCTATTATCCGCGCCGAAGCTGACCAGACAGTCGCCGCTTTGTTGCCGTCCTCCTTCGGGGGAGACAGACAAAGGGGAGGAAAGTCCGGGCTCCATAGGGCAGGGTGCCAGGTAACGCCTGGGGGGCGCAAGCCCACGACCAGTGCAACAGAGAGCAAACCGCCGATGGCCCACTTGTGGGATCAGGTAAGGGTGAAAGGGTGCGGTAAGAGCGCACCGCGCGGCTGGCAACAGTTCGTGGCACGGTAAACTCCACCCGGAGCAAGGCCAAATAGGGGTTCACAAGGTACGGCCCGTACTGAACCCGGGTAGGCTGCTTGAGCCAGTGAGCGATTGCTGGCCTAGATGAATGACTGTCCACGACAGAACCCGGCTTACCGGTCAGCTTCAACATTTTCAGTAAGAAACCCGCTTCGGCGGGTTTTTTGCTTTCTTTTAAGGGCATCAGGTCGCTATCGGGCTGGTGAACAGCCGCAGAGGCAGATCGGAACACGGACACGCCGTAAATACGTCCCTGTAGGCTCGTTTGGCGCGTCCATGCGCCAAAACGGTCCGCTTATCCGCTCAGCCTCTGCCGCCGTGAAACAGCTGGGCTGCTGTAAGAAACACCAGGATGCATCCGCTATTTAGGTTTGTCAGCAGTAAGAAACCCGCTTCGGCGGGTTTTTTGCTTTCTGCTGTGCGGCCTGTTCACAATGCTTTTTGTGAAAGCAAAAGCTTAAAAGCGCGAGTCTTTGCAGCGCGCCGCCATGGCGGAAACCGCCGCGCTGACGTCAGGCTCCTTAGCATAATAGAAGGTCACGCTGGATTGTTGACGGCCTGCTGCCGCAATTTCAATCCAGGCCACGTTGTCGTAATTTCTGTCCGTCAGATTATACTTTTCAATACCTTGAGTCAGGCGGCCGTCCCGCTCCAGCCGAAGGTGCTGACTCTGCGCCGCAGCAAAAAGACAGTCGGCAACATTGTGTGGATATCCCTTCAGGTAGACCTGTTTCATGTCAGGATGCGTCCCAATGCGCCCTAAATCGACACAGCCAACCAGTAAAAGCACAAACATCACAGCCAGCTTTTTCATTCCCTGCTCCTCGTGTTATCGCTCACCTCTGACAATAGGCCAGAGAAAATCAACGTGCGATTAACGAACGAAATTTACCTGAGGATATAAAATAACTACGGCGCTTTGAAAATTTTAACCGTAAGCGTTAACGCTGAGGAGATAAACGATGAAAAGATCGATACTGGCCACCCATTTAGGGCTGTCTGAAGAAGAGCTGGACGAGATGGATCTGGATCCTGAAGATTTAGACGAGGGAAAAGTAGAAGAAGAGAGCAACACCTTCTTTTTTACCGTGCCGGAAAACACGCCTCAGCATATTTTAGGCAAAAAAGGCTGGTCAATCGGCGAGAGGGTCGCCGTGCCCATCAGCTTATTTGACGTATCAGGCAGCTAAACCCGTCATGCATCGCTGGCGATTTTTACAGGAGTAGGCAACGGCGACTACTCGGCTAAATCAATCACCAGCGCGCGCGTTGGCGTGGTTGCCGCTATCGTCACGTTCTGCTCTTTTTCGATAAATGCGCCGTCGCCGCAGGCAAGCGTCTGCCGATCCGCTGAAGATGCGGTCACGGTAAAGCCGCCGTGAATTGATTGCAGATAGGCGCGCGAACCGCGTAACGGCAGCGTCACATCTTCGCCCGGTTGCAGTCTCAGATGATAAATCCAGGCCTGTTGGCGAAGCTGCAGGCTCTGTTGTGCACCGTCCGGCGAGGCCAGCAGTATGGCGCTCGCGTTAGTCGGGATCGACAGGCATTGAATCGCCGCGTTTTCCCTGTCGGGACAGGCGTCCAGCCAAAGCTGCATACGCGTCAATGGCTTCTCGCCACTGATATTATGCTCGCTGTAGCTGATCCCCGGTTGGGCAGCCAGCAGCAAAGCTTCGCCCGCGCGCGCCACGACATGGTTGCCGTCGCTGTCGCGGTACTCCGCTTCGCCCTGCAGGATCAGATTAACAACATCGACCTTTGGCCAGGTTCTGGGTTGGAAGGAAGCCCCTGGTGTCAGCACTTCCTGATTGAGCACGCGTAAAGAGGCGTAGCCCAGCAGTTGAGGATCAAAATAGTGGCCGAAGGAAAACGTGTATCGCGCCTGGAGCCAGCCGTAATCGGCTTGACCACACTGTTGTACGGTGCGACTGGTAATCATATTTTCCTCCTTATTAACCGGCAAACCGCGTCGGTCATTTATTATGCCGCTATAGTAAGGCGCTGGACGCCAGATTGTTAGCCAGTTAATCTGCTTGCCATATTCAAAAATCCTGAAAGAGAACCGCTATGGCAAAAGATCGCGCTCTGACGCTGGAGGCGCTGCGAGTAATGGATGCTATCGATCGACGCGGCAGCTTTGCGGCGGCGGCAGATGAGCTGGGCCGCGTCCCTTCAGCGCTCAGCTACACCATGCAAAAGCTGGAAGAGGAGCTGGACGTGGTGCTGTTTGACCGCTCCGGACACCGAACTAAGTTTACCAACGTAGGACGCATGCTGCTGGAGCGGGGCCGGATTTTGCTGGAAGCGGCCGATAAGCTGACCACCGATGCGGAAGCGCTGGCGCGGGGCTGGGAAACACAGTTGACTATCGTTACCGAAGCGCTGGTTCCTTGCGAATATCTCTTTCCTTTGATTGATAAACTTGCCGAAAAAGCCAATACGCAAATCGCGCTGGTGACGGAAGTACTGGCGGGCGCCTGGGAAAGGCTGGAGCAGGGCCGCGCGGATATCGTTATCGCGCCGGATATGCATTTTCGCGCCTCTTCAGAGATCAACACCCGCAAACTGTACAGCATTATGAGTGTGATCGTCGCCAGCCCGGATCATCCTATCCATCAGGAACCGGAACCGTTATCGGAACCATCACGGGTGAAATATCGGGGTATTGCCGTAGCGGATACGGCGCGCGAGCGCCCGGTACTGACCGTACAGCTACTGGATAAGCAGCAGCGGCTGACCGTCAGTTCAATCGAAGATAAGCGCCGTGCGCTGCTGGCCGGGCTGGGCGTGGCGTCCATGCCGTACCCGATGGTGGAAAAAGATATTGCCGAAGGGCGTCTGCGTGTTGTCAGCCCGGAATACAGCAAAGAGGTCGATATCATTATGGCCTGGCGCCGCGACAGCATGGGCGAAGCCAAATCATGGTGCCTGCGGGAGATCCCTAAGCTGCTGGCGAAGCGTCACGTGCCGCTCAGGGGATAACGCCGGCTAGCGGAAGCGTTCATCGCGCCCGTGTGGCTCGTCCCAGTCGAAAGCCGGGCCGGTCGAGATAACGCCGTAGGGATTGATCGTCTTGTGGCTACGGTAATAATGATGGCGGATATGCGCCAGATCGACCGTTTCAGCGATGCCCGGCAGCTGATAAATTTCTCGTAAAAAGCCGCTCAGGTTCAGATAGTCGCCAATACGGTAGCGATCGCATTTGAAATGCGTCACATAAACCGGATCGAAGCGAACTAAGGTCGTCCACAAACGCAGGTCCGCCTCGGTCAGCCGGTCGCCGGTCAGATAGCGATGCTGCCCCAGCATTTGTTCAAGCCTGTCCAGTGACTGGAAAAGGGCGGTGACCGCCTCGTCATAGGCCGCCTGAGAAGTAGCGAACCCCGCTTTATAGACGCCGTTGTTAACGGTGTCGTAAACCCAGCCGTTCACCTCATCGATTTTGGCGCGTAAGTCCGCCGGATAGTAATCGCCGGCGCGGGCGCCTGCCGCGTCGAATGCGCTGTTAAACATTCGCAAAATATCGGCTGATTCATTACTGACGATAGTCTGCTGCTGCTTGTCCCAAAGTACCGGGACGGTGACCCGGCCGGTATAGTCCTTATCAGCGTGCAAATAAAGTTGATACAGGAATTCGTTCTGATAAAGGTTGTCGCCCGTCGCGCCCGCAAAATCTTCATCAAACGTCCAGCCGTTTTCCAGCATCAGCGGATGGACTACCGACACGGAAATAAGCTTTTCCAGCCCTTTTAGCTGACGCATCAACAGCGTTCGATGTGCCCAGGGGCAGGCAAGCGAAACATAGAGGTGATAGCGATCCGCCTCGGCACGAAAACCAGCTTTGCCGTCTGCGCCGGCAGAGCCGTCGGGCGTTACCCAACTGCGCCAGGCAGAATCAGAACGTTTAAAACGTCCGCCCGTGGATTTTGTGTCGTACCAGTTATCGTGCCAGACGCCGTCAATAAGCTGTCCCATGTAAACTCCCTGATAATTAAATGATAATAAAAGAATATAACCTGTTATCAGAAAAAAGCTCGTTACTTTCTCCTAAAAATAGTTATGCGATAAAATAGAGGGTATCAGGTTGGTTTTTTTAACTTTACTGGATGTAATTCCACTGTTTTATAATTAAAGGCGCTAATTACATTCTGGTTTTCACCATTAATACAACGCCTGTTTTAAGGCTGCCTTTATTCTGTGTTGATTTGGGTCTGTAGATATTTGACTTTTTTTGCTGGCTGTCATTAAAATAGTTCCTCGCCTGTTTTATGGCGTGGGGTTATTAATAAAAAAGGAGAATTTTATGCGTGAATTAAACAGCCAGGAAGTTGACGTCGTCTCAGGTGCCGGCTTCTTTGCCGATTTAGGTAAAAGCATTGGCGCAGCAATTGGAGGCGTGGTAGATCTGGGCACCTCTGCTGGCGGCCTGACAACGGATGCAACCTCGGCGGCGGGTACGCTGGGATCCGGTATCGGCAGCATTCTGGAACTGGATTTCATTAGCGCTATTACGAATATCGGTTCCGGCATCGTCGGTATCGTTAATTTTGGCATCAGCGCTATCTCACAGATCAAAAATAAATCGGCTTAATTGGCGGTCTGGTTCGGAGAGTCACATCCCCTGGCATTATTTTTATACCGTACAGAAAAATTAACGTTATAGTCGTCTGGTTAAGAAATTGGTTAATCTTTTAATCAGATACGCTGGCGCTTATTGAAAGCAGGGCATAAAGCCCTGCTTTAATCATTGTTTATTTTTTTCTTTTAATTAAGCGGTCGAGGCTGTATGCGCCAGGGCCGGTAATAAACAGCAGCAGATAACCACCAGAGATACTCATATTTTTCATAAAGTTAATAGAGTTACCGTCCACGCTGAAATTACTGTGAAACACAAATGCGGTAATCAGCGTAAAAATAGCGGTGGAGATAGCGGTAAAGCGCGTCAGGAAGCCAAACAGGATAGCCAGACCGCCGCCGAACTCCAGCAAAATGGTCAGCGGCAGTAAAAAGCCCGGTACGCCCATTGCTTCCATATACTGTTGCGTGCCCGCATAACCGGTAATTTTTCCCCAGCCCGCCACGATAAACAGGACAGGCATCAAAATACGCGCGACCAGAAAGCCGATATCTTCTAATTTTTTCATGTTAATCCCCGATAAATTTTATCTGGCCGGAATAGCTCCTGGCCGCATGAGGCCCGGTTATGACGCTGAATACGCGTTAATTCCCGGTCGTTGCAGAAGATAATATTCGTCAGGAGAGAGGATTGTAAGCGAGTTAAACTGTCAAAGTTCTTCAGAAAAATTGAGTATTCAGGTTCAGCGAGGCCGAACCTGAAAAAGAACAGAAAGCATCAGCGGCCCGGCAGGAAGTTGCGTACCATACGCACCGTACTCCAGATACCCAGGCCGCGCTTGGCCCAGCGGGTAATACGGCGTGGATTACGCACCGACCAGATAGCCGCCAGGCCGCTGCCGACCGCAATATAACGCTTCAGGCTGAGCAGCGTTAGCCAGCCGCGATCGTAACGGGCGGTACTTTCCAGCCAGAATTTCTTTTGGATGCTGAGATCGAGCCGCTGCTGTTGGATCTGACGCAGCAGTTCGGCCTTACGCTCGTCACGCTCGCGGCTCATTAATCGTTCTCCAGTAGCTTACGATCGGATTTCAGTTCTTTACGGGTAGCGCCCAGAAGGGTGGAACGACGAGATTTGGCCAGCGTCCAGAGTCCAAAGAACAGCGCTAATGCAAAAAGCACCGCCGTGGTAATGCCGATAGCCATCAGGCGATACTGTGCATCCACCGCCCAGATAATGAGCACCATCAGGCTCATCAGGCCAAAAGCGGTAAAGAGCATGGTCAGCCCGACCATGATCAACAGCTGGATCAGGTTCGCCTTCTCTTCTTCCAGCTCCACGACGGCCAGCCTGACGCGGGTTTCTACAATCCCGACCAGAGTGGTGACGAGGCGCTGCCCGATGTTGATGACCCCTTTGCCTGGGCCCTGGCTTTGCTGGGAATCTTTCATTGTTATCGACGCGTCAGCAGCACGCCCAGCACTACGCCGATAGCGGCGCCGATGCCCACGCTGGTCCATGGATTTTCGCGCACGTAAACGTCCGCATTATCGGCAACTTCACGCGAAGTTTTGGCGAGGCGATCGCCGGAGTCGCCTAAACGTGCGCGGGTATCTTTCAGCGCGCTCTGTGCTTTGCTACGCAGCTTGTCCAGCTCGTTTTTTGATTTGTCAGTGGTGTTGCTCAGCACTTCTTCCAGCGTATCCGCCAGATTCTTTAATTCCGCACGCAGATGATCGGAAGTGATATCTTTTGACATAACAAACTCCTTTATAATCAGTAATGAGAATCCTGCCTGCCTCAGTAAGGGGCGGCCTGGACTTCCTTCAGTTCACGTTTTGCTTCTGCCAGCTTGCGTTCACGTTTAGCGATTTTCTCTTTATCATCGCCATCCGCTCTCTCCTGGTTCAGCTCTTTTTGCCGCTCTTCCACTTTCTGCTGCAGCTCATCGATCTTTTCCTGATGGCTCGCCTTCAGTTTGTCGTCCGTACAGCCCGCGCGAGCCTCCGTCAACGCCCGCTCCAGACCAGTAACGCGGCGCTGGTTGTCGTGCTGACGGGCTAAATCGATCTCGTGCTGAATGTCCTGCTCTTTTTGCAGGCACAGCGAGTCTGCCGCCTGAGCGAAAGTGGTCAGGGATAAAAGGCTGAGGCCAAGGATCGTGCGGTATTTCATAAAGTGACCTTCCATTGTTTGGGTTCGCTGATACAACCCCGTTAATCCTGTCATGCTTGCCGCTTACGCCGGCCAGTTAAGCATAGTCAGGAAATGCGGAAAGCTCAAAAAGAGAGAAGATTCTTAAGGATAGAGGCCCGGAAGTGGCACTGCCGGGCACGTTTCTTAGCCGATGCTCTGCTTATGCGGGCTGATGCGGCTGAGCCACTCAGAAGATTGTTCGAGCTGAGCGATATCAAAGCCTTCCGGCAGCAGGCGGCGCAGTACTTTCTCGGCGGCGGTACTTTGCTCCTGTGAATCAAATTTAATCACCAGCGTGTTTTTATCCGGCGTGATGCTTTTAATATGGATGCCTTCCGCGTTCAGCCGCTGATAGACATAGAAGCCGTCTGGCACCGTAATACCCTGGCGAGAGGCCCGAATTTGCAGCGCCGTTTCACCGCCAAACAGGGCAGGCAAAAGCGCAATCATTGTCAGCGCAACCGATGCCAGCGCCACCAGGCCCAGTATTCGTTTGCGGGAAGCGTAATTTTTCATCATGAGTTTCCTTTCTCATTCATAGTGCGTTTCTTTTTCCATAAAACATAAAGCGACCCAAACAGGCCGACAACCAATAAAATCAGCGGCAGCATCATCAGGCAAGCCATCAGCTGATCTTCATACCGCTGAAAAAGAGGCGTTCTGCCCAGCGCAAAGCCCAGCACCGTCAGGATCAGTACCCAAAGCAGCCCACTCACCCAGTTGAAGAACTGAAAGCGCGCGTTGTTTAAGCCCGACAGCCCGGCAATGGTCGGCAGCAGCGTGCGGACAAAAGCGATAAAGCGGCCGATCAACAGGGCCGAAAGCCCGTGGCGATGGAACAAAGCGTGCGCGCGCTGATGGTACTGCGCGGGTAGATGGGCGAGCCAGCGCTGCACCGTGGCCGTATTGCCCAGCCAGCGCCCCTGAATATAGCCTACCCAGCAGCCCAGGCTGGCGGCGGTAGTCAATACCAGCAGCGTAAGCGGAAAATTCATCGTGCCTTTGGCAATCAGCACGCCGACCAGGATCAGCAGGCTGTCGCCCGGCAGGAAAGCGGCAGGAAGCAGGCCATTTTCCAGAAATAAGATCATAAACAGCACTAAATAGATTGCCCAGACCAAGGAGGGATCGGCCAGCATGACATAATCCTGGTGCCAGAGGGCATGGACCAGCGCTTTTAAAATATCCATAAAGTGTCCCTGAATAGCATTTTCGCCATGTTCCGGCAAAGTTCATCACAAATGGTTGTAGTTAGTATGCGTGCGGAACCTGGTCTTAACACGAAAAAAAGAAACAAAGGTGAAAATAAACGGCCTGTCGGGCTTGATACGCCGGGCCGTCAAATCGTTATGAATGCGGTCTGATAAGCCTGGGCAAAGCCAGCATTACCGTTGTTGTACAGGCGCAATCAGGAGGTGCAAAGGAGTTTTACACAGGCTGACATAATTAGAGGGTTAACTGCAATAATTCCGCCGCCTGGCGGCGGCAAAACCCTTACTTATCGGTCACAGAGATGCCTTTGATGGCGACAACGGGATTTTCAGTAAACATGTAACGATCGATGCTGGGTTCAAAATCGTCTGAAGTGGCTTTAAACAGCATCTGGCGGGTATGTTCAAGGTGCTGCCACATGGCCAGCTTGCTGCCGGCCGGATCTTTACGCATCAAGGCGTTAAGTATGCGATCGTGATCGTCACACCAGCTTTCCATAGCGCTGTCGTCAATGTGTTCATGCAGTTTCAGCCAGTAGGGGTTGTGCAAACGGTGCAGCCACATTTTTTCTACAATAGCGGCCAGCGCGCCGTTTTGCGTGGCGCGGGCAATCTGCACATGGAATTTTAAATCCCATTCTGAATCACGGAAGCGATCTTCTTTTCTGGCCTGCTGCTGGATTTCCATTAACTGCTGAATATCCTGCCGGGTTACCTGAGTGGCGGCAAACTCTGCCACATTGCTTTCAATCAGCTGGCGAGCCTGTAGCAGTTCAAACGGGCCAAAGCTGGCAAATTCTGACTGTTCGTCCGGAACGACGCTGTTTCTCTGGTGTTGTGAGATCACATGGATACCTGAGCCTTTGCGTACCTCAACGTATCCTTCTACTTCCAGCATGATGATCGCTTCACGCACCACAGTGCGGCTGACGCCCATTTCTTCTGCAATAAAGCGTTCAGCCGGTAATTTCTCGCCAACGGCATAAACCCCTTCCTCCAGACGACGTTTAAATTCCGCAGCGAGCTGCTGGTAAAGACGTCGGGATTCGGCCAACACCATAATCTTTCTCCTGCCGCACAATGATGGAATTTGTTATACCACTTCCGCCGGGCGGGAGAAACCCGGACTAGCGCGCGGCGGCCCCGGCCGACCTGACGCTCTGCTGCTTCTGATCGACTGCGGGTTGGTTGCTTAATAACGTCCAGATAGCTACTGCGCCAAGCACATCCATCAGCGCCAGCACGGCGAACAGCGGACTGAATCCCAGCGTGTCCGCCAGGGCGCCGACGATCAACGCAAACAGCGTGCTGGCGCTCCAGGCCGCCATCCCCGTCAGGCCATTGGCGGTCGCCACTTCATTGCGGCCAAACACATCGGAGGAAAGAGTTATTAACGCGCCCGACAGCGCCTGATGAGCAAAGCCGCCTACGCAAAGCAGGGCAATCGCGGTGTAGGGACTGCTAAATAAGCCAATGGTGCCGGGAGCAATCATCAGGAGCGCGCCCATAGTAACCACCAGCTTACGCGAGACGATAAGATTGACACCGAACCAGCGCTGGAACAGCGGCGGTAGATAGCCACCGATGATGCAACCAAGATCGGCGAACAGCATCGGCATCCAGGCGAACAGCGCAATTTCTTTCAGATTGAAGCCGTAGGCCCGAAACATAAACAGGGGGATCCAGGCGTTGAACGTTCCCCATGCGGGCTCAGCCAGAAAGCGCGGTAGCGCGATCCCCCAGAATTGCCTGCTGCGAACAATTTGCCAGGCGCTCATTTTGGTCGCATTGCTGACCTGATGGTGCGCTTCCTGGCCTGAAAGAATGTACCGACGCTCGGTTTCATGCAGTTTTTTATGATCTTTTGGATGCTGATAAAAAATCAGCCAGCATAACGCCCAGATAAAGCTAAGGATGGCGGTAACAATAAAGGCCATCTGCCAGCTGTGCGCCACGATAGCCCAGACAACCAGAGGCGGTGCCAGCATGGCGCCAATGGACGAGCCGACATTAAAATAGCCTACCGCGATAGATCGTTCTTTGGCCGGAAACCATTCGCTGCTGGCTTTTAATCCGGCGGGGATCATCGCTGCCTCTGCCGCGCCTACGGCGGCACGAGCCAGCGCCAGTCCCGTCCAGCTATTGGCCAACGCCGTGGCTCCGCAAAAAATCGCCCAAAGAATGGCAAACAGAGCGTAACCCACTTTCGTTCCCAGCACGTCAAGGATATAACCCGCGACGGGTTGCATCACGGTATAGCAGGCCGAATAGGCGGCGACGATATAGGAGTACTGCTGGGTCGTGATATGCAGCTGTGATTCCAGCGTAGGCGCGGCAACGGCAATCGTATTGCGTGTCAGGTAGCCCAGCACGGTGCCCAGCGTGACCAGACCTATCATATACCAACGCAGTCCTTTGATTTTACGCATAAAATTCTCCCGCTTTTTCTAATCCCTATTGATTTATGGCTTCCTTTTCAACGCGGGACGGCTTGCTGGTTGGCACCCGCACGTTAACTCTCCAACCGCCGTACTGTCAGGAGGCTGAATGCCGCAACAATAACTTGTCATACAGATTCTAAAGGAGAGAAACGTCACAATTGCAGCCCAGGCGGCTAATGTTTTTTTAATATCATATTAATCAATAGGTTATTTTTTATCCCGGCAACGCCGTCAGGCGTAAATGGCATTTTTGTGATCGAGGTTGCACAAAATTACGCCGTATCTCAATAATTGGTATGATAACTTTGCAGCAAAGGATGTTGACCACAGGAGAAGGGTATGTCGGGTTTTATGCAGGAAGATTTTTTGCTGTCGGGGGAGTTTGCGCGCCGCTTGTACCATGAGTTTGCGGCCGGGCAGCCCATTTTTGACTACCACTGCCATCTGCCGCCGCAGCAGATTGCCGAGGATTATCGATTCAAAAATCTGTATGACATCTGGCTAAAAGGCGATCATTACAAATGGCGAGCGATGCGGGCGAATGGCGTACCGGAAGCGCTGATTACCGGTAACGGCAGCGATCGTGAGAAGTTTGCCGCCTGGGCCAGCACGGTGCCCGATACCATTGGCAATCCTCTTTACCACTGGACGCATCTTGAGCTGCGCCGACCTTTTGGTATTACGGACACGCTGCTGTCGTCGGAAACGGCGGAAGAAATATGGTCGCGGTGCAACGCGCTGTTGGCACAGGATGCGTTCAGCGCCCGCGGTATCATGCAGCAGATGAATGTGAAAATGGCGGGCACGACCGACGATCCGGTCGACGACCTGCGCTACCATCGCCTGCTCGCTGAAGATGCCAGTTTCGCTGTCAAAATATTGCCAGGCTGGCGTCCTGATAAGGCGTTCAATCTGGAGGCTGGCGGCTTCTGTGACTATCTGCAAAAACTGGCTGCGGTTAGCGATACGGATATTGTCCGCTTCGACGATCTCCGCCAGGCACTCAGCCGCCGGCTTGACCATTTTGCCGCTCACGGCTGTAAAATTGCCGACCATGCGCTGGATATTGTGCTGTATGCCGATGCGGACGAAGCCACGCTGGACGGCATCCTGGCGCGGCGTCTTGCCGGGAAAAGCCCGCACGAGCTGGAGATTGCGCAATTTAAAACGGCGGTGCTGGTATGGCTTGGCGCGCAGTACGCTCAGCGCGGCTGGGTTCAGCAGTATCATATCGGCGCATTGCGTAACGCCAACAGTCGTCAGTTTGCGCGGCTGGGGCCGGACGTGGGCTATGACTCTGTTAACGACGCTCCGATCGCCGTACCGCTGGCGCGTTTGCTGGATGCCCAGCACCGAAAGGATGCGCTGCCAAAAACCATTCTCTACTGCCTGAACCCACGGGATAACGAAGTCATCGCCACGATGGCCGGCAATTTTCAGGGCGAAGGAGCGCCGGGCAAAATGCAGTTCGGTTCCGCCTGGTGGTTCAACGATCAGAAAGACGGCATGACGCGACAGCTGACGCAGCTGGCGCAAATGGGCATGTTCAGCCGTTTCGTTGGCATGTTAACCGACAGCCGCAGCTTTCTCTCCTACACGCGGCATGAATATTTCCGTCGCCTGCTGTGTGAAACCATCGGTGGCTGGGTGGATAACGGCGAAGCACCGGCCGATCTCAATCTGCTGGGCAAAATGGTGGAAAACATCTGTTTTAACAATGCGCGCGACTATTTTGCCGTTGAGCTGTAACCGCCGTCCTGAACCGTTGCGGCTCCGCTACCAGTACGGACAGAAAACGCCCTGGGCGAAACGCAATACCGGGGAAGGAGCGCAATGCCGTACCGGGACTGACCGCAAGGGTAACGGTATTTGTGCCACGACTTATCAGCAAGGGCATACGCCAGCCCCGCTTAGCTGAGGAAAACATCATGCAGCGTTATATCCGGATCGATCCTGAAGATAACGTCGCCGTCGCGCTGGCTGACCTGGCGGAAGGCGAGGCGCTGGAAGCAAACCGGCACGTAATCGTGTTGCAACAGCCTGTCGCGCGTGGGCACAAGTTCGCCCTTTTACCGCTGGCTGTGGATGAGCCGGTTATAAAATATGGCCTGCCTGTTGGGCATGCCACCCAGGCGATCGCCGCAGGGGAAGGGGTCCATTCTCATAACCTCTGTACCAATCTTGGGGACGTAAATGCCTATCGCTATCGGCCGGATTTCGTCACGCTGCCAAAACCGGCTGGCGATCGCGAAGTGCAGATTTACCGCCGCCGTGACGGCAGGCCCGCCATTCGTAACGAACTCTGGCTACTGCCAACGGTTGGCTGTGTCAACGGTATAGCAAAGCAAATGGTGGCCCGCTTTATGGCAGAAAGCGAGGGCGCGACAGATATTGACGGCGTTTTCCTCTTCACCCATCCGTATGGCTGCTCGCAGCTGGGAGAAGACCATCTCAATACGCGCACCCTGCTGCAAAATATGGTGCGCCATCCAAATGCCGGCGCGGTACTGGTGATAGGTTTGGGCTGCGAAAACAATCAGATCGATGCTTTTCGCGAGACGCTGGGCGAAGTGGATGCCGATCGCGTCGGCTTTATGACGCTACAGCAGCACGATGATGAAGTGGAAGCCGGGCTGGCTCAACTACGTCGCCTGTATAAAGCGATGCGTAACGATCGCCGCGAGGCTGGACGGCTAAGCGAGCTGACGTTTGGCCTGGAATGCGGCGGCTCGGATGGCCTTTCCGGCATTACCGCTAACCCCTTGCTGGGACGTTTCTCAGACGAGGTGATAGCCAACGGCGGCACCACCGTGCTGACGGAAGTGCCTGAAATGTTTGGTGCCGAACAGACCCTGATGAACCGCTGTCGGGACGAAGCAACCTTTCGCAAAACTGTCGATATGATTAACGATTTCAAGCGTTATTTCCTGCAGCACCATCAGCCCGTTTTTGAAAACCCTTCGCCGGGCAACAAAGCGGGCGGCATCACTACCCTGGAGGAAAAGTCGCTGGGCTGCACGCAGAAAGCGGGTCGGAGCCAGGTGGTGGACGTGCTGAAATATGGCGAGCGCGTACGCAAGCCGGGGCTGAATTTACTCAGCGCGCCGGGCAATGATGCCGTGGCGACCAGCGCGCTGGCGGCGGCGGGCTGTCATATGGTGCTGTTCAGTACCGGCAGGGGCACGCCCTACGGCGGCTTTGTGCCCACCGTTAAGCTGGCGACCAACAGCGAACTGGCGGCGAAGAAACCGCACTGGATCGATTTTGATGCCGGGCCTTTGCTTCAGGGCGTGGAGATGACGACGCTACTGGAAAAATTTATCGATCTGCTGGTGGAAATCGCCTGCGGCCGTCAGACCAGAAACGAGCTGAATGATTTTCGCGAGCTGGCGATTTTTAAAAGCGGGGTGACTTTATAGCGGGCGCGTAACGCTGCGCGACAGGGCGAGAAACCCCACCCGTTCGGCAGGGCAGGATTTCTCGCTGAGCAGGGCGCCATCTTTTGACGGCGCCGCCGGTTAAGCTTTTTGTTCTACCCGACGCTCTTCGGCCATGCAGGCCGCGGCGGTAAACAGAATATCGGCGGAAGAATTCAGCGCCGTTTCGGCGGAGTCCTGCAGAACGCCGATAATAAAGCCTACGGCTACCACCTGCATCGCCACATCGTTAGGGATGCCGAACATATTGCAGGCGACGGGGATCAGCAGCAGCGAACCGCCCGCCACGCCGGACGCGCCGCAGGCGCAGATGGAGGCCACAAGGCTAAGCAGGATCGAGGTGCCGATATCTACATGGATGCCCAGCGTATTCACCGCCGCCAGCGTCAGCACGGTAATGGTGATGGACGCGCCCGCCATACTGATATTGGCGCCCACGGGGATCGAGACGGAATAGGTGTCTTCATCCAGATTAAGCTTCTTCGCCAGCGCCATATTTACCGGGATATTGGCCGCCGAACTGCGGGTAAAGAAGGCGGTGACGCCGCTTTCCCGCAGGCAGGTAAAGACCAGCGGGTAAGGATTACGGCGGATCTTCCAGTAGACCAGGATGGGGTTGATAACCAGCGCCATCAGCAGCATACAGCCCAGCAGCAGGGCAAGCAGATGCGCGTACTGCCACAGCGCCGAAAAGCCGGTAGAGGCCAGAATCGACGCCACAAGGCCGAAAATACCGACAGGAGCGAAGCGGATCACAATACGCACCAGGTAAGTCACGGCGTCGGAGGCATCATTCAGGAAAGCGCGCGTGGTGTCGCTGCTGTGGCGGAAAGCGAAGCCCAGGCCAATCGCCCACACCAGGATGCCGATATAGTTGGCATGCATCAGCGCGTCGATCGGGTTGGAAACCATGCTCATCAGCAGGCCGTTTAAGACGGCCAGGATACCGGACGGCGGCGTGATTTCATTATTGGCGGCGCTCAGCGTCAGCGTCTGCGGCAGCAAATGGCTGAACGCCACAGCCAGCACGGCGGCAAAAAACGTGCTCAGCAGATACAGTATCACGATAGGGCGGATAGAGGTTTTCTGGCCCTGCTTGTGGTTGGCGATAGAGGAGATCACCAGCACCATGACCAGCAGCGGCGCTACGGCTTTCAGCGCGCTGACAAACAGCGAGCCGAACAGGCTGACGGAAAGCGCGCTCTCTTTGGAAAACCACGCCAGCGCCACGCCAGCGACCAGACCGATCAAGATCTGCGTAACCAGGCCTGCCTGCATCAGACGCTGCAACAGGCCGGGACGATTCTTTTCAATACTCATATAAAAACCAGCTGTAAAAGTGATGGAATGCGCCTCAGCGTCGTGTGCGCTGAACTGACGGCATCGGTGTGTTTGCGCAGGCAGTATAAGGAAATGTGTTGGCAGGGGAAGCGAAAAGTGGCCCGACGGCGGCGGAATATTCTGCCGTCGGGCCTGGCTGTTACGTCAGGGTAAAAGTTATTTCCGCAGCGCTAAACGATCGTTGCGGCGGTTAACCAGAGCGTTAATCAGCAGCGTAATGGCCAGGATACCGCCGACGATGCTCAGCGAAACCGCCACCGGAATATGATAGAAATCGACGATCAGCATCTTGATACCGATAAAAATCAGCACGATCGCCAGACCATATTTCAGCATAGAGAAGCGTTCCGCCACGTTAGCCAGCAGGAAGTACATCGCGCGCAGGCCAAGAATAGCGAACAGGTTAGAGGTCAGGACGATAAAGGGATCGGTAGTAACGGCAAAAATAGCCGGAATGCTGTCCACGGCGAAAATAACGTCGCTCAGCTCGACCATAATCAGCACCAGCAGCAGCGGCGTGGCGTAGAGCAGGCCGTTGCGGCGCACAAAGAACTTTTCGCCTTCCAGGTTATCGGTCATGCGCAGATGGCCACGCAGCCAGCGCACCACCGGCTTATCGCCTACCGCGCCTTCATCGCCGCCTGCCATCGCCATTTTGACGCCGGTAAACAGCAGAAACGCGCCGAACAGGTAGAGGATCCAGCTGAATTCCGACACCAGCCAGCTGCCGGCGAAAATCATGATGGTACGCAGCACGATGGCGCCCAGCACGCCGTAGATCAGCACGCGGCGCTGAAGCGCAGCAGGAACGGAGAAGTAGCTGAACAGCATCAGCCAGACGAAAACGTTATCGACGGCCAGCGCTTTTTCCAGCACGTAACCGGTCAGAAAGGCGAGGGATTGCGTATGGGCGATCTGCGGCCCGACGGTTTCTTTCAGATACCACCACAGCCCGGCGGCGAACAGCAGCGAGAGGCTAATCCAGACCAGCGACCAGAAGGCGGCCTGCTTCATCGACATGGTTTGCGCGCCGCGCCGCCCCTGCATCAGCAGATCGATGGCCAGCATAATCACCACCACGACAGCAAAGCTGCCCCAAAGTAACGGCGTGCCTACAGTATTCATAGTTTTGTCCTGTCAAAAATAAAATGGCCAACATCGGAAGACGTCAGCCACACTATTTTTGCTGTGAGCAAACCTCGCCTTCCGGCAAGGTCTCACTTACAGTCAGCTTGCTGACTGCCCGGCAACCGGGCGCTTACGCACCGTAATGACGATTGACCGACGAAGAAGTTACTCCCCTTTGCAGCAGTGAAGATAGTGGCCGCGAGCACATTGGTCAATCTTACGCAGAAATATTTAGCAATATTTACACGACGGCCAGCGCATCGGCAGGAAAAACCACGCCGGTCTGACGACGGATCTCCGTCAGCAGCGCCGCTGTGATGCGCGTCACGGTCAGGCCCGGATGGTCTACAGCGTGTTCCTCCACCAGCCGGACAAAGGTTTCCGCTTCGTACAGTAACGTGTTGATGTGCTGAGGCTGGCTAAGATCCTGCGGCTTCGCGCCGCGCGGTATGAAATGGATCTGCTGGCAGTCGGCCAGCTGCCCGATAACCAACGATCCCGCTTCGCCCTGGATTTCGCCGGGCAGATCGGACTGGCTGACTTTGGAGTGCAGCAGCGTCACGTCGAAACCGTCGTAGCTCATAACCACCGTACCGTGGGCGTCGACGCCGCTCTCCAGCAGCGAAGCCGTGGCGACCACGCGCGCCGGCTCGCCCCACAGGCTGACCGCCGCTGCCAGGCAGTAGTAGCCGATATCCATTATCGAGCCGTTTGACCAGGCCGGATTAAACGTATTCGGGTTCTCTCCCTCCAGATAGCGCTGATAGCGTGATGAATACTGGCAGTAGCTAAACAGCGCCTTGCGCAGCTTGCCGACCTTCGGCAGCGCCTGGCGCAAAATGTGAAAGTTCGGCAGGCTGGCCGTTTTAAACGCTTCGAACAGCACCACCTGATTAGCGCGCGCGCAGGCGATCATCGCTTCCGCTTCGCGAAGGTTAGAGGCGAGCGGCTTCTCACAAATCACGTGCTTCTTGTGCTGTAAAAACAGCAGCGCCTGCTGACAGTGCAGCGCGTTGGGGCTGGCGATATAAACGGCGTCTACCGCATCCGTCTGCGCCAGCCGATCGAGAGAGGTAAAAAAATGCTCAACGGGATAGTCGCGGCTGAAGGCCTGAGCCTGCTCCAGCGTGCGTGAATAAATGGCGGTGAGCTTCATTTTGCCGGTTTCGTGCGCGGCGTCGACAAACTGACGCGTAATCCAGTTGGTTCCAATAACAGCGAAGCGGATCATAATTTTTCCCGAACGGTTGATTCATTGAGCCGGGCGCCGTGCGCGCCGTAACCTTATCTACCAGCGTAGCAGGCAAAAAAGCGCGGCGGGCGCGCTGACTATTTGATTTTTAACGCTGCCTCTCTCACGATAAGAGCAGGTTAACGGCGGCGAGGTTAAAAAATTCATGTCCACAGGCAGTAAACATGCACTTAACTGGACCAGCCTGCTGGTCGCTATTCCTGTGGGGCTGGCGGCTTCGCTGGTGACGCTGGGTTTCCGCTTGCTGATAGAAGGCATCAATCTGCTGATGTTCGGCAGCCGTCAGGATGTGACCCAGGCTATCGGCGTCTGGCCCTGGTATACGTGGCCGCTGATTGTCGGCGGCGGCGGGGTACTGGCCGGATTTTTTCTGCGCTACGCCACCGCTATTGAACAGAAAGCGACGGTTCGCACCGATTATCTGGAAGTGATCAACGCCAGGCTGGACGCGGTGCCGACCAAAACCTCGCTGTTTCGCGCGCTCTCTTCCATCGCCAGCATCAGCAGCGGCGCGTCCATTGGTAAAGAGGGGCCAATGGTGCAGCTTTCGGCGCTGGTAGGCAGCCTGATGGGACGCTTCTGCTTCAAAAATCTGCCGCTGAAGAACACGGACGTCGTGGCGATGGCCGCGGCAGCCGGGCTCTCTTCCGTTTATCATGCGCCGCTTGCCTCGGCTATCTTTGTGGCGGAAATCGCGTTCGGCATTTCCGCCTTACAGCGGCTGATCCCGCTGATTATCTCGGCTGGCGTGGCCGTGCTGACCATGTCCGCGCTGGGCTATCGTTCCGCCATCTACCCTTTTGCCCACGCGCAGTTTGCGCTGACGCCGGAAAACATGCTGCTGACGGTGCTGATTGGCCTGCTGGCGGGCCTGGCCGGCTGGACGCTGATTTGGCTGATCGCGCAGAGCCGTAAGCGCTTTAGCCGCGTTAAAAGCCTGCCGCTGCGGCTGGGGCTGGGTGGCGTGATGGTGGGCGTGCTGGCTATCGGCAGCACTAAGGTGCTCGGCAACGGCTATGAGGTGATTGTGGAGATCATGGCCGGCAGCTTTATGCTAAAAGGGCTGATTGCGCTGCTGCTGTTAAAGATGCTGGCCACGGCTATTTCGGTTGGCTCCAACGCTGTCGGCGGGCTGTTTACGCCATCGCTGCTGACCGGCGCGCTGTTGGGCGTGGTGGTTGCCAGCCTGGCCGCGCTGGCCGGGCTGCCGGTGGATAACGTCGTCATTTTCGCCGCTGTGGGCATGGGCGCGGTGCTGGCCTCGGTCAGCCAGGCGCCGCTGATGGCGATGCTGATGGTGCTGGAAATGACGCTAAACAGCAGCCTGCTGTTTCCAACCATGATCGCCTGCGTGCTGGCTTTTATGGTGGTGTACCGTCTGCAATCCAGCAGCACCTATCCGGTTATTCAGCGCCATTTCAGCCGTTCGGACGCCAAGTTCGATTTTGACAACGGCATTATCTCGCAGTTTATCGTTTCCGGCGCGGCGCTACAGCCGCAGGATCCCGTCGGCAAGGCGCTGGCGGTGAGCTCGCTGAAGCGCGAACGTTTCGTCTATGTGATTAACGAAACCGGTCAGTTTATGGGCGCGGTGTCGATCCACGATATTTCGCGCAAGGTGCTGGATAAGGAGATTACGCTGAACTCGCCGATAAGCTGCGTAACGGACGAGAATTTCCCTTATATTTTTGAGAATCAAACCATTACGGAAGGTTGGGAAGCCTTCGCCAGGGTGACGCTGGAGCGTCTGCCGGTGCTGAATAATCCCGTCGAGCGCAAGTTTCTGGGCGCGCTTACCAAAACCAGCCTGATCCAGAAAGCGAAGGACTTTTTATAATGCGACAGCAGGTCGCGGCGAGCACGGAGGCACGTCGCGGCGGCGCTAGCTTTCTCTGCCGCGCAGCGCCTGTTCGGTCAGCCACAGGCGCGTATCAAATTCCAGCTGGTGATACTGTGGCTCCATATGGCAGCAAAGCTGATAAAACGCCTTGTTATGATCTTTCTCTTTAATGTGCGCCAGCTCGTGTACCACGATCATGCGTAAAAATGCCTCCGGCGCCTGTTTAAAAATGGTCGCCACGCGGATTTCCGCCTTCGCCTTCAGCTTGCCGCCCTGCACGCGGGAAATGGCGGTGTGCAGCCCCAGCGCGTGTTTCATTACCTTGATTTTGCTGTCGTAAATCACTTTATTCAGCGGCGGCGCGTTACGCAGGGCCTGGTTTTTCAGCGTCAGCGCGTAGTCATATAACGCTTTGTCGCTGGTGATGGCGTGCGTGTCGGGATAGCGTTTTTGCAGTACTTCGCCCAGCCGCTGCTGATCGATTAGCTGCTGCACCTGAGTCAGCAATGACTCCGGATAACCTTGTAAATAGAGTAAAGACACAGGCGCTCCCACATAAATAATGGTCGAAAGCCGGATTTTATCATGCGGACGCCGCGCCGGGGGATCTTTGCGTCGACGGCGCGTGACGTTGCAAGCCTTAAGACCTTTTCGCATACTGTCGGTTTAGTGAATGATTCGGAGTCATCATGATTGATTACAGAGAGCTGTTCAGCGCGGGCGCGGGCTTTGAGGCTTTTGCCAAAACCGGCCTGGCTGGCGAAATTGCCGCCGTCAAAGAGGCGCGCGCGAAGCTGAACTCGGAAGAGTATGTTTCCAGCGAGCTGAAGGAGCAGGTAAAACAGGTGCGCGGCGCTTATTATCTGCTGACCGCAGCGGAATTGTGGTGTCCGGACTGCCAGCGCAACGTGACCGCGATGCAGTTTATCAGCGAGCTACAGCCGACCATCTCCCAGGCGATTATCAGCAAAAGCCGGGCGGAACGTACGCTGCTGCCCGCGCTGGCGCTGGATAAGGTGCGGATCCCTTTTACCGTGGTGCTGGATGAGAAGTTTGAGCCGATCGGCACTTTTGTGGAAAGACCGGAAAAAGCGATCCACGGCGGTGAAGCCGAGCTACAGGCCTATCGGGAAGGTCGGCTGTTAAACGCAACCATTGAGGACATTCTCGCTATTATTCATCAGCATCAGGCAACCCGCGGCTGACGGCAGCCGCAGGCAGCGCGGATCCGTCAGGAAAAAATCAGCAATTTCAGGCGATAACAAAGTCAGCGCGGCACGGTGGCGACAAAAGAAGAAAAGGTGACAGCGGTCGCAACTCTCGCCTGAACAAGAAAAACATTTACTGTCGGCGCATTTTAGGGGATAACTCGCGGGAATTTTTATCCAGCCGGAGATCCCATGAGCCAATTCGAACTGAGCCACCGCACGCTGACGCTGCACCGTTTTCCCCAGATGCGTGAAGAAAGCCCGTTACAGGCGTGGGACGCCGCCGATGAATATTTGCTGCAACAGGTTGCGGACAAGCCTGCCAACGGCACGACGCTGATCTTTAACGACACCTTTGGCGCGCTGGCCTGTGCGCTGGTGGGCGAAGAACTTTTTAGCATCAGCGACTCGTGGATCAGCCAGCAGGCGACGCGGCAGAACCTGCTGGAAAACGGCATGGACGAAGGCGACGTGCATTTTCTGGACAGCCTGGCCGCGCTGCCCGCCAGCCCGGGCCGCGTGCTGATAAAAATCCCTAAATCCCTTGCGCTGCTGGAGCAACAGCTGCGCGCGCTGCGCCATGTGGTAACGCCGAAAACGCAGGTTATCGCGGCGGGTAAAGCAAAAGATATTCATACCTCGACGCTACAGCTGTTCGAGCGCGTGCTGGGGAAAACCACCACGTCGCTGGCGGTAAAAAAAGCGCGGCTGATCTACTGTACGCCAGCGCTGCCGGAACTGGCCGCAGGCGCGGAAACCTACAGCTGGCCGCTGGACGGCACGCCTTACCACATTCATAACCACGCCAACGTGTTTGCCCGCAGCGGGCTGGACGTCGGCGCGCGTTTCTTTATGGCGCATCTGCCGGATAATATCGACGGTGAAATTGTCGATCTGGGCTGCGGCAACGGCGTGATCGGCCTGATGGCGCTGGAGCAGAATCCCACGGCGGAAGTGCATTTCGTTGATGAATCCTGGATGGCGGTTGCCAGCAGCCGGATGAACGTGGAGGTTAACCGCCCGCAGGACATGGCGCGCAGCCACTTTGCGGTCAATAACTCGCTGGCCGGTTTCCCTTCCGATCGCCTGCATGCGGTGCTTTGCAATCCGCCTTTCCATCAGCAGAACACGCTGACCGATCATATTGCCTGGCAGATGTTCCGCGATGCGCGCCGCTGTCTGCAATACGGCGGCGAGCTGCGCATCGTCGGCAACCGTCATCTCGACTACTATCGCAAAATGAAGAAGCTGTTCGGCAACTGCACCACCGTCGCCTCTAACCAAAAGTTTGTGATCCTGCGTTCGGTAAAACTGCGTTAACGCCGCCTGATCCAGGCATATCGCTGCTGATAGCCATGCTGAAAATGGCCGTTGCGGCGATAGCTCGCCTGTTCTTCCGCCATACAATAGGTGCAGATGCCGCTCAGCTCGATTTGCGCTTCCGGCACGCCTGCGCGCATCGCCATGCGTTTCGCCAGCAGCGGCAGATCGAACCAGACGCCCTGCGTGGTGCCGATTGCCTGCGCTCTTACCGCCTGCGGATTGCGATATTGCTGCGTGGAGTACGCCAGCAACGGCCGCAGGTCGTGCGGGTTCTCCTGACGCATAGCCGCGATGCGATCCTCGCCCAGTTCATAACAGCACGGCCCAATCGACGGGCCAACGGCAAGATACAGGCTGTCCGGCGTTGCACCGCGCTCGCAAAGCCGATGGATAGCCTGAATGAGCACGCCTTTTAGCGCGCCGTTCAGCCCGGCATGAACGGCGGCGACCTGCTTCTGCCGCACGTCGGCGATCAGCACCGGCAGGCAGTCGGCGGTATAGACCGCAACGGGGTACGAATCTGTGGCAATCAGGCCGTCGGCTTCGTGGCTTTTCACCGGCAGCGCTTCGCTGCTCAGCAGGACATTGGCCGTATGGCGCTGACGATTCATGATGCTTTCCGGCGGCGGCGGCTCGCCAGCGGGCTGAAAAGCATGATCGAGCCAGGCAAGAGAAGAGAGCAGGGTGGAATGGTAAGCGTGCGGCATCGGGCGACCTTTTTAACGGATGTCCTGAGTCCTGACAGCTTAACCTGGCGATGTGAACGGCGAATAACTTTTGTTGCCGCCGCCAGGAAAAGCTTCGTCGCGTTGGCTTTAAACAGGCTAAATCGTTAACGCCAGCCGCGTGCCCTGGGCGATAGCGCGCCGTGCATCCAGCTCTAACGCGCGATCCGCGCCGCCGATAATGTGCACCGGACGGTCGCCCAGCGCTTCCGCCAGACGACGATCGGACTGCTGGCCCGCGCAGATCACCACGTTATCCACCGCCAGCAGAACCGGCTCGCCCTGATGCAGAATATGCAGGCCGTCATCGTCAATTTTCAGATACTGCACGTCGCCCCACATCTTGACCTGACGCATCTGTAGGCTGGCGCGATGGATCCAGCCGGTGGTTTTGCCAAGGCTGGCGCCGGGTTTGCCTGGCCTGCGCTGAAGCAGCCAGATTTGGCGCTCGCTCTGCGGAGGCTGCGGCGTTGTCAGGCCACCAGGCTGTTGCAGCGTGCGGTCAATGCCCCATTCCTGACAGAAAGCCGCGATGTTCTGGCTGGTCGGCTCGCCGTGCTGGCTCAGATACTCGGCGATATCAAAACCGATACCGCCCGCACCGATAATCGCCACGCGCTTGCCCACCGGTTTTTTATCGCGCAGCACCGCCAGATAGCTCAGCACGCTGGGATGGTCGATACCGGGGATTTCCGGCGTGCGCGGCAATACGCCGGTTGCCAGCACCACCTGGTCATATCCGGCCAGATCTTCTGCCGTGACGGCATGATTAAGCCGCAGCGTAACGTTATTCAGCATCAGCTGGCGCGTGTAATAGCGTAGCGTCTCGCTGAACTCCTCTTTGCCCGGAATTTGCCTGGCAAGCGTAAACTGACCACCGATAACGGCTGCCCGATCGAACAGCGTGACGCGATGTCCTCGTGCGGCAGCATTTACCGCAAAAGCCAGTCCGGCCGGCCCGGCACCGACTACGGCCAGGTTTTGCGGCTTTGCCGCGGGCGCGATCGCCATTTCGGTTTCGTGGCAGGCACGCGGATTAACGAGGCAGGAGGTCAGCTTGCCTGCAAATATCTGATCCAGGCACGCCTGGTTGCAGCCGATGCAGGTATTGATTTCATCGCTGCGGCCTTCCTGCGCCTTACGTACAAAGGCCGCATCGGCCAGGAAAGGACGCGCCATCGACACCATATCGGCGCAGCCTTCATCCAGCAAAGCCTGCGCCACGTCCGGATGATTGATGCGGTTAGTGGTAATCAGCGGCACGGTCAGGTGCTGCTTCAGCTGCTTTGTCACCCAGCCGAAAGCGCCGCGCGGAACGGAGGTGGCAATAGTGGGAATGCGCGCCTCGTGCCAGCCTATGCCGGTATTAATCAGCGTCGCGCCCGCTTTTTCTATGGCTTGTGCCAGCCGCACCGTCTGCGGGAGCGTGTTGCCCTGTTCCACCAGGTCGAGCATCGACAGGCGATAGATAATGATAAACGCCTCGCCGACCGCCTGACGAACCGCCCGCACGATTTCCAGCGCGAACCGCATGCGCCGCTGCTCGTCGCCGCCCCATTCGTCGTCGCGCTGATTGGTTCTGGCAGCCAGAAATTGGTTAATCAGGTAGCCTTCTGAACCCATGATTTCCACGCCGTCGTAGCCTGCCTGTTTCGCCAGTGCGGCACAGCGCGCAAAATCAGCGATAAGCGTCAGGATGCTCTCATGACTCAGCACGGCTGGCTTAAAGGGATTGATGGGCGCCTGTAATGCGGACGGCGCAACCAGGCCTGGCTGATAGCTGTAACGACCAGCATGTAAAATCTGCAGCGCAATCTTGCCGCCGGCCTGATGCACGGCTTCGGTGACTACGCGGTGGTGCGCAAGCTGGTCAGGATGGTTGAGGACGGAAGCGCCAGCCGTGACCACGCCTTCCGCCGAGGGAGAAATCCCGCCGGTAACAATCAGCGCCACGCCTGCGGCCGCGCGTTCCGCATAAAAAGCGGCCAGGCGGCGCGGGCCGTCGGGATGCTCCTCCAGCCCGGTATGCATCGATCCCATCAGCACACGGTTTTTTAACTGCGTGAACCCTAAATCCAGAGGCGAAAAAAGTGAGCGGCTCATAGTTGCGATCGTCAAAGTGGTCGGATGAGTTCCACTGTAGCGGCGGCGCCCTGTTTCCGAAAGCGGTGCAGATAAAATTGTGATGTATGCCCGGCTAATTGGATAAAACGGAAGTGGGTGGACCTGGTGTAGTCGTTGGAATGGGTAGAGTGGTTGGACTTGGTGTAGTCGTTGGACCTGGTAGAGTGGTTGGACTTGGTGGACTTGGTGGACTTGATAGATTTGGTATGGTCGCTGGACTTGGTGGAGTCGTTGGAATTGATGGCTTTGGTGCGGTCGTTAGAGTTAACGGAATCGGTAGATTCGGTAGATTCGGTGGAGGCTGAACTCAGCCGTTGCGCCATCATCGCTGAAGCTTTTAACCTTCAGGTACTTTCATCCTTCTTTTCGTACCAAGTGCATATTATTAAAAACTAAAATCTTACATTTTATAGCGGACCTTTTTATAACGTTCGGATCGCTGTTATTTGATTGACCCCACAGCTGAGTGTTGGCTCCCCAGACGCCGTTGCAGGAATTGCCGAGCCGTCACGCAACTCTGCGTTTTGCCGGTGGGATAACAAAGGGAAAGGGGTAAACTGCGCGGCGGGTGCTCTGGATCTTTCGGTCCCGGGCATGGCAAGGGACAGAAAGAGAAAGGCCCCACCCGATATTATCAAAGTGAGGCCAACCCTTATGTCCAACAACATAAAGGTAGCCTTTTACCCGCTGAAAAGCAACGGAGAAGGAAGCCAATGAAGGCAGCAAAGTTACTCTTTTTGAGCCTGCTCATCTTCTGTGTAACGGTACTGATATTTACATGGATAACGCGCGGCTCGCTGTGTGAACTGCATATCAGACAGGGAGGAACGGAGGTTGTCGCCAGCCTGGCTTACGAATCCGGAAGGTAAGGCGACCCGGCGGCGGGCTTAGTCCCGCCGCCTGTTGCGGCATGATCCACGAGCACCCTTCTTTTTGTACGTTACTCTTTTTTTAGGGCCACAAATATTGATAAATGGACTTGCGGATTATATTTGTGGCGGCTCTGTTTTAACGTTCAGTAAGGTATTTTTTTGATCGACCCCACGATCGGGAATGCGATCCATTGACGCCGTTGCAGGAATTGCCGAGCCGTCACGCAACTCCGCGCTTTGCCGGTGGGATAACAAAGGGAAAGGGGTAAACTGCGCGGCGGGTGCTCTGGATCTTTCGGTCCCGGGCATGGCAAGGGACAGAAAGAGAAAGGCCCCACCCGATATTATCAAAGTGAGGCCAACCCTTATGTCACAACAACATGAAAGGTAGCCTTTTACCCGCTGAAAAGCAACGGAGAAGGAAGTCAGGGAGAGGGATGTGTGTCAGGTTGCCTGATTGCCATCAGCATCTCGTTATACCACTGCTGCAAAGAGAGTTTTTTTACGGCACTAAAGCCATATGCGGAAAAAAGCGTGGATAAAAGGGCCGGGCATACGGCCTCATCTTTGTGCTGGTATTGCAAAACCAGCACAGCCCTCTATGCTGCGTTAGCAAATTCTTGCTTCAGAGAGCATAAAATGAGATTTCCCGGCCTGACCAAAGGATTTTTCCTCTTAATCCTGCTTATCGTGACCGTCGCTTTTTTCGAGGTGCTGCAACCTTATTATTCTGCTGTGTTGTGGGCAGCGATCCTGGCGGTCATTTTCCATCCGATGAAAAACAAAATCCGCCAGTGGATGGGAGAAAGAAACGGCGCCGCCTCCCTGGTGACCGTGGCGATTATCTGTCTGATCGTTATTACGCCGCTGGCGCTGATCCTCTCGTCGCTGGCGGTTGAGTTCAACATCGTTTACAGCAAAATTCAGGCTAACAGCACGCCGCTACCGACAATGATGACGAATACGGTGCACCATCTTCCGCAATGGGCGCAAAATTACCTGGCCGATCATCAGCTGAATACCGTGGGCGGCATTCAGCAGAAGCTTTCTCAGGTTGCGTTGCGGGGCAGCCAGTATCTGGCCGGCAGCGTGTTCCTGATCGGGAAAAGCAGCCTGAGCTTTGCGTTAGGCTTCGGTATCATGCTTTACCTGCTGTTCTTCCTGCTCAAAGACGGCTCCTGGCTGGTCAACATTATTCTGAAATCGCTGCCGCTTTCACGCTATGCGAAACACCATCTGCTGGCGAAGTTCGCTGCGGTGGCCCGCGCCACGGTAAAAGGCACGGTCGTGGTAGCGGTGGTGCAGGGCGCGCTTGGTGGCTTCGCCTTCTACGTGACCGGCATTGATGCCAGCCTGCTGTGGGGCGCGCTGATTGCTTTCCTGTCGCTGGTGCCGGCCGTAGGTTCGGCTATTGTCTGGGTGCCCGCCGCCATCTTCTTTTTCTCTACCGGATTAATTTGGAAAGGCATTTTCCTGGTCGCTTTCTTTGTGGTGATTGTAGGCCTGGTGGATAACTTCCTGCGGCCGTTGCTGGTAGGCAAAGACACTAAGATGCCGGATTATCTGATCCTCATTTCTACGTTAGGCGGAATGGAAATCTACGGCATCAACGGTTTTGTCATTGGCCCGCTGATTGCCGCAATGTTTATTGCCTGCTGGAACCTGCTTTCCGGACGCGATCACGAAGGCAACAGCGAAGAGCTGGACCCAGAGTTTATTGAGGAAGGCAAAACACCGCCCGCCAGCTGATTAAATGCGGCCCTGCGGGGCCGCTTTCATTTCTGCGCTTCTTCAGGCAGCTCACGATAAAATCCCATCCCTATTAGCCTGCCGAATAAAAATGGCAGGAAAGGGCGACGACGCAGCCAAAGCTCCATACGACCCGGCGGCTTGCGTCGAGGCTTTTTCCCCGCCTTGCTAATCATTATTTGCAGCGACTGCGTCGCCCAGGTAGCGAAAGCGCGCCGCCGCTGGACTTTCTCCAGGTCTTTCAAAGTCAGCGAACCCTTTCTCAGCGGCCCTGACAGAAGATTAGCGGTCGCTACGGCATCCTGGATCGCCAGGTTGACCCCCACGCCGCCGATGGGTGACATGGCGTGCGCGGCATCCCCAATACACAGCAGGCCAGGTTTGGCCCACTGCTGCAAACGGTCGATGCGGATCTCCAGCAGCTTAACCCGATCCCAGTCGGCAATTTCCAGCTGGAGTCGCTCAAGGGAAAATGGCGAAGCGCTGGCAACCTGCTGCAGAAAAGCGGAAAGTCCGGTTTCCTGCAAAGCAGTAAAGCTGCCCTGGGTAATCGAATAGCCGCACTGCCAGTAGTCGCCGCGATCGATCATTATAAAATGGTTCTTAGGCCCACGATGACCCGGCGACCATTCAGGATCGTCGGCTTGTTTAGCCACCTTCATCCACAGAACATCCCGTGGCGAACCGAAACGCTGCACTTCCAGGCCAGCGAGCGCCCGAATAACGGAATGGCGGCCATCGCAGCCAATAACAAGATCGCTGCGGAATTCGCGCGCTTCGCCTTCCACTGTCGCCTTAACGCCTTTGATCTGACCCTGCTCTTCAATTAATGCGTCAACCTTCGCGTTCTGGATCAGCTGAAAACCGGGCAGCTGTAAGGCTTTAGCGTGCAGGAAGTTCAGAAAATCCCACTGCGGCATAAAAGCGATATATTTACAGCGGGTAGGCAGATGAGTGAAGTCCGCCATCGTAGCCGGCTGGCCATCGATCTCGCCGTAGAGCTTTTCTGCTTTTTGGTGCGGCAGCGCCAGAAACTCATCCAGAAAGCCCAACCGCCAGATAATTTCCAGCGTAGAGGGATGGATAGTGTCGCCACGAAAATCCCGTAAAAAATCCCCGTGTTTTTCCAGTACCGTCACAGGAATGCCGTTGCGCGCCAGCAGATAACCCAGCATCAGCCCGGCCGGGCCGGCGCCGACGATGCAGCAGGAAGAAGGGGTAGAGGTATTCATTCAGGACCGTCCGGCTAACTCAATAAATGATAATTGTTATCATTGGTCAGGAAGAAGATCAAACTACATCGGGCCGGACAGCACTAATGTTTCATATTGGTGCTGGCAAAGCTGCGCTGCGGCAGGCCGATACAGGCGGCCGGTTTAGCATAGTCCGGCGGGTTTTAGCGCTATGAGAAAAGGCGTGATTTTTTATTATTAACAGGCTAACCCTTACTTCACTTAATTAGAAATAAGAGCAGTTTTGTAACGTTTCACCAGCGGTGAGCTTTATTCATATTGAATTACATATAAATTAAAACCTGCATATCGCAGGTTTTGATTTTTTTATTTCACAATCCGATATATTTATGCCGCCGACAACTATATTTAAAATGTCGGGCCGGTTGATTCACTTTTTTTTGCATTATGCTTTTTTTTATTTAGAAAAGGCGCTTCGATAAATCGCCATGAAAGCCATGCGAGCACTAATGAAAGTACACAGGAGAGGAAAAATCTCTCAGGGCCATTTTCAATCCCGAATTTTTCCAGCCTTTTGCCAATGCCAGCATTCATGAGAGTATGAACAAGGTAAAGAGAGAATGATATATCACCTAATCGAACCAAAAAAGAAGGTGTAAATTTTCCAATTTTTTTCTCTGATCCAATTGTAAATATCATGATTAACAGATAAATCCACCCCGAACTTAGAAGGCCATGACTAATAAATCGTCCATCACAGAACATGACAAAAGCTAACGCTAACGAGCATATAAGCAATATGCTCATTATGGTACCGTTAAGACGTTTAATTATCGGGTAAGTATGGCCTACAAGCATTCCGGCAAGAAAAAGAAATATTATTGGATTAGTAATAAGGCCAAAAAATGCTGAATCAGTATGGTAACCTTCTGCTGAAAATGAAAACCCTTTCTCTGCCATTATTGGTAACCCGACTAATGTGAGAGAGAAGTATAAACATGTAGTTAGCCAGCGAAAAGGCGTTATCATTAAAATACCTATAATTAAGTAAAAGTATATTTCATAATTCAGGCTCCACCGAATACCATACATCCCACTATCATCAACATAGAATGGCCCATGGTCAGGATATATTGGTTGGAAAAACAAAGCGCTAATAAAGTTTTGAGTTTTATCCGGGTAGTGGAATGTACTCATTGCGCCAGATAAAAAGAATGTAATTAGAAAAATAATATAGTAAGCGGGAGCTATTCTTAATGCACGTCGCTTCAGGAAATTAAAGGATCCTGTAAAGTCAGGTGCGCTTTTTTTTGCCGTCAAGGTAATGACAAAACCACTTATCAGAAAAAAAAGGTCAACGCCTGTAGCTCCCCAGCCAAATAGTTTGTCACCCATGCCTGGCCAGACATCATTGATATTCCAACGGAAATGGAAAAACATGACGCTCAAGGCTGCCAGCCCTCGGAGTGCCTGTAGGCCTTTCAATGTATCTGAATTCATAGTAATTACTCTGATGTTTAAGCACAATGCCTGGAATGTGTTAGCAGCTTGTCCTTATATCATCAAGAGTCAGTTGACTCTAGTGGAAGGAGGGGAAAGGTGAGATATGGATCGTCATAACTGGCGTTTGTGCTGCTAAATTAACCGTATGATGCCTGACAGATGATGCGTTATGTCAATTGACCTGCTTCCAGGATTAGATACAACCTTCAGTTAGTAAGGTCGGTTAGTTTTTCTTCATATTTCTTGTTTCGCCAGCCCGCTGAAAATTCAGCCGCGGCCTGGTAATTTAGCGATGAATGTGGACGACACTCGTTATAATCCTGCCGCCAGTCATTAATCTTTTTCCTGGCGTGAACTATATCGCTGAAGCGGTGCTTATTCAGTGAGTTATCTCTAAATCGCCCGTTAAAACTCTCAATAAAACCGTTCTGGGTCGGCTTGCCCGGCTGTATAAGCCGCAGCTCTACGCCTTGCTCAAAAGCCTATTGATCCAGTAAGCGTGAGTACATTGTGTTGCATGTATTTCCTCTCTTTTGTGATAATTTCGACCATGCTCGGGCATGGTTGCTATGGCTTAATGCTGTTACATGAGAATCTATGAATAAAGACGATTTTGCATGATAAGAAAAACGGGATTTTTGTGCCTGCATTCTGCAAAAGCAAAAACCTATCGCCATTTCATCGCCACTCACAAAGCACAAACAAAAAAGCCACCCTCGAAAGGTGGCTTAATGCCCTGATTTAACAGGAAAATTCTGGTGGCCCCTGCTGGACTTGAACCAGCGACCAAGCGATTATGAGAACCATTCAGCACCCCTAAAAAACAGTAACTTACATATATATCAGTAAGTTACAAAGTCAATACAGGGCAATATGGGTCAGTATTCCTATTTTTCAGCGACACTTTTGCGACACATTCATGTCGCAGGTACGATTAGTTTTTGTAGTCTAGGTTCAAGGGGGGCGAAATCAGGCCACCGTGAGAGTAATTTTTTGTTGTCTTCATCCCACACGTTAGCATAGCTTTCTAACCATAATCGTTGGTTACTGGTTAACATGCCTTTAACTAAAACTTTTAAAGTCTCTTGAGTATTTTTTTCATCATAATTTTCAATCCTTTTTAATATTTCTTTAAGGATAATCATTTGATGTTCAAGAAACCCTTTATCCTTCTCCATTCTAATATTAGCCCATGATTTAATTTCGAGCTCATGATTGTAACAGCCATCTTTAACATCTCTGTATAAATTATCTGTGATCCATTTAAAAGATTCATTAACTGTTGATGCTTGCACTAATGGTATTGATGAAAAAGAGTCTTTTAATATGTTTGTCAGTAAAACAATATTTGATATTGCTTGGTCTCTTCTGCTCTGGTTGGTCTGGTTGCGGTTTTGCTTCTGCGTTTCTTTTAAAGTTATAACAAGTAATATAACACTTATAAAACCGAATAAGGAACTATATATCCCACCAACATATGAGCCAAAGTACCCCCATATTTCTGTCTTTCCAGATAAAGGTGTATCAAAATTCTTCACATAAAAAATGGTTGGAAGGGCTATGACGATTAAACATATTATTCCTGAAATTATTTTTAAAATGACATTCATTTCATTCTTTCCTTATATTGGAAATCTAACGGATTGAGCTTAACGGCATCTTCAAAGTGATCGGGCGCAAAATGCGCATAACGCATCGTCATTTTGATATCGGTATGACCGAGTATTCGCTGCAGTACCAAAATGTTCCCGCCATTCATCATAAAGTGACTGGCGAAGGTGTGGCGCAGCACGTGCGTCATTTGACCATCAGGCAGCTCGATTCCGGCCCGATCTAAAGCTGAACGGAACGCGTAATAGCAAGGTGTAAAAAGCGCGCCGTTCTTTTTAGGCAGTTCTTCGGCCAAGGCTGAAGAAATGGGAATGGTGCGATTCTTCTTCCCTTTGGTTTTGACGAAGGTAATACGCTGTCCTGAAACCTGTGAACGTTTCAGTCCTTCCGCCTCGCTCCATCGCGCGCCGGTCGCCAGACATAGCTTAACGATCATCAGTAGGTCTTTCGCTGAACTGGCTTCGCAGGCGTTTAATAACAATGCGATTTGATCTGTAGTCAGGTAAGCCATTTCGCTTTCATCGACGCGAAAATGGCGGACGTTCTCGAGGGGATTCGGTAACGTCCATTCGCCTAACCTTTTAAGTTCATTAAATACGGCAAGAAAATAAGCCAGTTCCAGATTCAAGGTTCGCGGCGCGACCTTACTTATTCGCTTAGTGCGAGCGAAATGACCTTCAAGCCGTTTAGCTCGATAGGAAGTGAAAAGCTGTGCATTGAATTCTGCTGCAAGCGGAAAGCCCATACATTCACACGCCCACGTCATAGCGGCTTTACGCTTTTCGCCATCCTTGAGCGTAATACCGTGACGGCTGAACCAAAGTTCTACCAGGTCAGTTAAGCGGCGCGTTTCTTTCGCTTCACCCAACCAAGGAGCCGCTTCTATTTTCTCAAGCGTATAGCTTTCAAACGCCAGGGCTTCGCCTTTGGTCGCAAACTTCTTGCGGACGCGCTTACCTTCTTTTCCGCTGCTACGGTCAATAGTGTAGAAATCAGCGATCCATTGACCGTTGGGGAGCTTTCTGACTGGCATAATTAGCTGTTTAAAATCCTTTGTTTCTGCTGCTGAAATTCCTCATCACTCAAGATGCCTTTCTCTTTCAGCGTAGCAAGCCGTTCAAGTTGGGAGACGATATCTGTAGGCGCGCCGCTTTCTGGTGCTCGCGGCTTTTCGTCCATCGCATTGCGGGTTGCATTGATTAGGTTAGTGAAAGGGACAACCGTACCTTTTTGCACGTTTTTAATGGTGTAATTTTGCCCGCTTGTGCTGATAAAAATCTCACCGAGAAGTACACCAGTTTTGCCCCCGACACTGACAACGTTTCTGAGGTTCACATCAACCTGCTTCACGCCGAATAGCATCCCTTTATCCAGGAATATGATGCGCTGATTGGTCAGGGTTATTAGCCAGGTATTACCATCCATCATTCCGCTGGCAATGGCTAAAGGCTGCTCCGATGCATTCAGAATTTTCGGTAAGTGGAAAAATTCTTTTTTTGTACCGAAAGGAATATCGCCTACAACCTGTGCAAGCCTTTTAAATTCTTCTTTTAATTGTGCTTCAGTTGCTTTTGTGTAGTCTAACATAATCAATCCTTTAGCTAATTTATCGTTAAAGCAACGCGGCCGATTATATTGATTTCATCAAGCGAGCAGTCGAAAGATGCTCCTGCGCCAACACCGGACACGCGCACTTTTTTAACAGGAATACGTGTAAGTACTCTTACGCTGGTTTTACCTTCAATCTCAATCAACCAACTGTTATCGTAAATTTCATCAAAATCTTTATCGATAATGTACTGCGTTGAGCCTTCTACCACACAGACAGGATCTTTTGGTAAAGCCTTTCCGGGCAAGAATGCGTTCTTATCAAGCATAAAAGTACCATCATCAAAAAGCTGCCCATCCACAATTTTGTGGCGCGGAAAACTCAACACATCCAGCTCGCCGTCGCTGCGCTTAAGCCCCTGACCCGTAACCAGCCATTCCAGCGTCACACCTGTTTCCGCCATACATCTCACCACAACATCAGCAGGGAAAAAGTCACGCTTATAACGATTGGCGAGACTACTACTTGCGATCCCGAGATGGTCGGCCAGAGCAAGTTTTGTACTAAAACCGTACGCTTCAATAACCCGATCCAGTACCGCAGCTCCGCCCTGAGTGAAATTAATTTGTAGGTTCACGAAAGTTTGACCTTGCAAGTTTTCACGAAGTGAGTTTAAACTTCGCTTTGTAGGTTTAAGGAAGTATTAACGCTTATTGCCCGATATTGACCTATCGGATTAACCAACGGAGTTTGCCCCATGCGTCCCAACATTACAATTGTGATACCCGAACCTTATCTGCCGCTGGATGAGTACTGCCGCAGGACAGGCACCAACAAAGAGACAGCTAAGAACCTGATTGAATACGGAAAACTGCCTATCAAGGCTAAAGGAAAACAGAAAAAGGCCTTAGTAGAAGTGAACATGGCGGCGCTGACTATTCAGGCGCTAAGTGAATGCAACGTATCACTTCAGGCGTAAAAAGATCGTATCAGCTAGGATGAAGCGAATCATGTTTGATTATCAGGTTTCCATACAACCGCACTTCGATAACGCCTGTCAGGCTTTTGCCAGCCGCCATAACATTCGTGAGCTGGCCGACAGGTTAGGGATGAAGCACCAGACATTGCGTAACAAGCTGAACCCGGAACAGGCGCATCAGCTTACAGCGATGGAGATAGCGGCGATTACCGATATTACCGAGGACGCAACGCTGATAGATGGTTTGCTGGCACAAATGAAATGCATGCCAGCGGTGCCGGTCAATGAAGCAAAAGCCGAACGTATGACGCACTACGTTTTACAGGCAACGTCGGAAATAGGGAAGGTGGCCGCTGCTGCCGTGTCAGGTCAGAAAATGACGCCTTCCTGTAAGAGCGCTTTTATGGAAAACATCAATGCAGGCATCCGTTGTCTGTCGCTGATCGGTCTAAGCGTTCACGCCCGTGTGCATTCTAATCCCGCCCTGGCTAACACCGTTGATGCAATTAGCGGCCTCAGTGCCTCCATGGGACTGAGTTAATTATGACGATTTCAATGGCTGCGTTATTAAAGCGCCGAAGCCCGCTGCCCGCATACGGTCATGGCTGGATTATGACTAAAGAAGGCCAGCGCTGGCACCCGACATTAAGCAAGCAGCAACCCGCCGAAAATATGGCAGTAAGCAAAAGAGGTAAATCATGGCTATCGAAGCTGAAACAGCACTGGCTGAAATAAAAACAGGCGCGCGAGTGGCAGGACTGAATCACGTTGCCGAGCTGCGCTCTAAATTTTGGGGCAATGACTGCGGAAAAGATATCACCCGCTTTTTTGATGAAATGCGCGATACCACTGACCGGAACTATCAGGAAAACAAGCGGGCATTAAGCGCTATTTTCTATCTGGCGAATATTCGGACTGAGCGGCATGAGCTTGATTTCAGTGAGCTGACCACTGATGAAAGAAGCGCGCTTATCCGTGCGATGAACCATTTTCGTGCAGTTGTGAGCTTATTTCCCAAGAGAATGACTCTGCCCAACTAATCATCCTTTTTAAATAAATGACGTCAACCCGTCGGGCATCCCTTTGCCCGCATTCAGGAAAAAGAGAAATGAGAAATATCGAAACCCGTAATTTTGACAGCGAAACAGAGGCGCTGACCGCGCTGCTGAATAAGGCCCGCATTGAAGAGCGTAAAGACCTTGCGATGGCCGTTTCCGATCGCCTGGTTGAGCTGGCCGTACATATTCATCAGCAGGAACTGAACGGTGCCGAAGCCGCCGAACTTATCCGCCGTGAGGCCGAGCGTTACACCAGTGAATCGCAGGAGCTGCACTGATGGCCGACTCAATGGATCTGGTGCAGCTTCGCACTGAAGAAATGCTGGCGCGTAATATCGCCCAGGTAATTTATCGCCCGGTAACTGTCAGTGCCTCTTTTTGCGAAGACTGCGATGCGCCTATCCCTGAAGCGCGCCGCCGTGCCGTTCAGGGTGTTACCCGCTGCGTGGCCTGTCAGGAAATGGACGAGCTGCAAAGCAGACACCGTCAGAGCAGCGCGCAATGATTCAGGAATACGCTTACCCGTGGAATGCTCCACGGGAAGCAATTGCCAGCCCTTATCGCACCTATGAAGAAGAGCGCAGCCGCAGTCGAATGATTGCGGCTTTGTCGCATGCACAGGATTTACTGGAGAAGCAGCCGACGCTCGTTCAGCTTGACGTAAAGCGCCGCACCGGTGAGCTGGAAAAAACTCACGGCACAGCGCGTGCCAATGCGTACTTAACGAAAACGTTCGTCGAGCGCACATTGCCACGCGTTGAAAGCGTCAGCTCGCAGTATCGCCTCGGCGAAATGAGCGCCGGCACCTTTACGCTGCTTACCGGTAACGCCTCTGATAAAACCGGGGCCGCCGGTGCGGCGGGTACGCTGTGGGAGCTGATGAACCGCTTTAACCGCCTTCCGGATCTGGCCCGTGCCGACGTGGATTTACTGGCCGGGGATATCGCCAGCTTTATCCTGGCGGAAATGGTGCAGGCGCACGGCCAGTCTGAGAATGAATCAGACTATAAATACACGCACCGGGTTTACATGACGGCTGCGGCCATCACCCGCGAACTGAAGCAGATCCCGCCACTGTGGGAGAAAGTTACCTCGCGTATTTTCTGCCCGGAAGACGTGACGCCTGCGATCATGCGTATGCAGACCGAAAAATGGTGGAAAGGACGCCTGCGCCGCGTGGCTGCCTCATGGCGCGAGCACCTGCAAATAGCGCTCGCAAACGTCAGTAAAAAACATACCCCTTACGCCAGCACCATGACTGTAAACGAGTGGCGCGAGCAAAAGCGTCGCACGCGTGAATTCCTCAAGGGCATGGAGCTGGAAGACGAGGAAGGCAACCGTATCAGCCTGATTGAAAAATACGATGGCAGCGTGGCGAACCCGGCGATCCGTCGCTGCGAGCTGATGACCCGCATCCGTGGCTTTGAAAATATCTGCAACAATATGGGCTTTGTCGGCGATTTCTATACGCTGACCGCACCCGCCCGCTATCACGCCACAATCAAGACCGGCTATCGCAACCGCAAATGGAGCGGTGCCAGCCCGGCGGAAACGCAGCGCTATCTCTGCAACGTCTGGCAGAAAGTCCGCGCCAAACTGCACCGGGAAGAGATCCGCATTTTCGGCATTCGCGTGGCCGAGCCGCATCACGACGGTACGCCACACTGGCATATGCTGATGTTCATGCGCCCGGAAGACGTACAGCGCGTGCGTCAGGTGATCCGCGATTACGCGTATCAGCAGGACAGCTACGAATTGACCACGGACAAAGCCAGAAAGGCCCGCTTCCACGCGGAAGCCATTGCCCCGGAGAAAGGCAGCGCGACCGGCTATGTGGCTAAGTATATTTCCAAGAATATCGACGGCTACGCGCTTGACGGTGAGCTGGACGACGAAAGCGGGAAAGAGCTGAAAGATACCGCGCCCGCAGTATCTGCCTGGGCGGCGCGCTGGCACATCCGCCAGTTCCAGTTTGTCGGCGGTGCGCCGGTAACGGTTTATCGTGAGCTGCGCCGTATGGCTGACAGCGAAACGGCGCAGGGCTTAAGCATTGAGTTTGCCGCCGCGCACGATGCTGCAGACGCGGGCGACTGGGCGGAATATGTCAACGCCCAGGGCGGCCCGTTCGTGAAGCGTGACGAGCTGGCCGTGCGCACCTGGTATCAGGCAAGCGAAGACTGCAACGAGTACGGCGAGGAAACCGTGCGCATTAAGGGCGTTTACGCCACGTCAGTTGGTGAAGACACCCCGATCTTAACCCGCCTCGCACAGTGGAAGATTGTGCCAAAGCGCGCCGTTGACCTGGCCGTTGATTTTAAGGACGCGTCCGCGTCCTCTCGGAGTTCTGTCAATAACTGTACGGAAGGTTTGAGATCCGAAGATTCGAAACTGCCGGAAAGTATTGGTGATCGTGACCTTTCAGCGTTAACCCGTAAGGAACGCCGGAGGCTGTTAGCCAGGGTAAGGGCTGATATACCGGAAAAGAGGCATATCCGGCTACGCCGCTCTGACAAAACAGAGGCTGCGTGCGACAACGTGATCGGCCAGATACGCGACATCACCCGCGAAACCATCAGCCGGGCGGTTGCCGTGCGCCTTATTAGCGGCACAGAAACCAAAATCGACGGGCAATTGTTCCGCAGTTCTGCCAGTGGAGAGCTGTTCAGACCGAAAAAGCGTATTGATGCTGAAAGCCTGCTAAGCAGATTCAACCGGCTGGCGGATAAGGGCAGGGCAAAGAATGCGCTGGAGTAGATGCTAACTTTAAAGCGCAACTTACCCAGCGTTTAAAGTAAAAACGCTAAATCCACGCTATGCATGAAAACCCATTCTAATCAGTAAGATAAAAATTGATATTTGGCATGAGAATTTTCTTACGCTAGGATTTGAGGTTGTGATACTGTATAAAAACACAGTAAAGATGGGAGGGAATGTGGATAACGAGTTACAAGAGCGTGTCACGCTTGAACGTGTCGAATTGATAGCCAGGCTGACAACAGAAGGGATGTGTAAAGAGCGGGACAGAGAAATCGCGCTGAATCTGATCGCCGAGATCGCAGCCAACAACACGCTTTCAGATGGAAATTTTTCGGTCGCATTTTCGACTGTATCTTGTCAAAAATAATTTCAGGTGACTGTCAGCAAAACGGGTAAGCAGCCATGCATGCATCAGGTGCATGGTTTTGCATGCTTCGATACCTTCTAAGGATCCCTTTGAAGGCCAGAACTGGCGCGGATCTGGCTGGGTCATGCAACTGCATTAAAAGCGATGCACAAAGCGGGCAGGCGTGGCGGGGATAGCATTGCGCGCATGATAGTGATTCATACTAGACAGATCAAAAAAGACAGTGTAATTTTTGAAACTACCCTATCAAAAATCCTCTGTAAACAAGCTGGTTAAAATGAAGACTATTGCAGTATTCAATAATAAAGGTGGCGTCGGCAAAACCACTTTTTGCGCTAATCTTGCCACACAATTTGCAGTAAGGCATCGTAAGAGAGTATTAGTTTTAGATTTAGACCCCCAAGCTAACATGACGCATTATATGCTTGGAGAAGATTTAGCTAGTGCTATAATTGCCCCTTATTATGATAGAAAAATTCCTAAGAATAATGGCACCATTGTTGACGCATTCGATAATTACGAATTGGGTGAAAGTATTATCAATGTTGAGATCAAACCGATATGGTGTGAGCGATTTAATTGCTCAATTATAGCTGGTAATCCTTTCTTAGCTTCCTTTGAGGATGTTTTAAGTAAAAAATGGAATGAGTTGAACGATCCCGACAATGTTAGTGGTTTGAGGATATCTAATTGGATTTATACCTTATTAAAAGAATATGAAGATGAATATGATTACGCATTTCTTGATTTAAGTCCAAGTTTAGGGGCTATAAATAGAACTTCATTACTGGCTGCCGATTATTTTATATCCCCTATGAGTTGCGATATCTTTAGTTTAATTGCCATTAAGAACATAAAACAATGGTTTGATAAATGGATAGGGTTCTACGATAGTAAATCTCAAGAATTCAAGAGGGACAAGGCCCATATATGGGATAAAATTTCACCTGAAATAAAGGAGAAAGTAAATATAAACTCAGGATTTATAGGCTACACATTGCAGTCTTATATATCTAGAAAACATGGTGATGGTACAATCAGGACAACTCAAAGTTACCAAAAAATAATTGATAATTTCGAGCCTGAAATAAATGGCAATTTAAGCTCATTTAAAAAAGATGAAATAAGTAATTTTAAAGATCTTAACTTAGGTGAAATACCTCACATGTTTGGGATATTGGCTCTATCTCAGTTTGTTGCTGCTCCAATTGTTAACCTGAATTCAGGTGATGGTATGGCTGGGTCACAATATACTCAAGCAAAAAACTACATAAAGGCTTTTGATGAAATAAGTCAAAAAATAATGAGAAATTTAGGAGAGTCTCATGAGCTGGCCTGAATCTTTAGCAAGAGAAATAGCAGAAAACAGGTGCATCTTTCATCTTGGGTCGGGCTTGTCATGTCAATCAGTGGATGAAAATCAGGAGCGACCTCTCAGTTGGAGTAATCTTTTAACAGACTTAAATGACCGCGTTGTGTCAGACTCTGGACTGAGATTATTAGTGAGTGAGTTTATCAGCGAGAAAAAATTCTTGGACGCGGCCGAGATTATACGAACCCACGGGCATCAAGCTGACTTTTACAGCATTATAACTGAGTGTTTTTTTACTAAACGCTATATTCCTTCTAGTTCACATAACATCATAGTCGAAGTGTCCCCAAAAATAATTGTAACTACAAATTATGATTCTATAATTGAAGATGCAATGATTGAAATATCTGGTAGGAATTCATTTCATTCCTTCGAGTATAATACTGATGGTTTAATCGATGCTATTAGATCCCCAGCAACAATTTTATTAAAGTTTCACGGTTGCGCTCAACATTCGAGAAATATAATACTTAGCAGGTCTGATTATTTTAAATTGAGGGATGAGCATAACGTTACATTTGAAATAGTTACATCGCTATATAAAATTAATACTGTACTCTTTATTGGTTGCGGAATTGAAGATCCGGATATTAATTTAATACTTGAAAATATACGATTGCGGATAGGGACATCCAGCCCAAGCTATGCTTTGGTTGGAAGTTTGTCATATGCAGCAAAGATAAAAGAATCAATAAAAAAACAATATAACATTGAACTGATAATTTATGAGCAAGCAGACCCGCATGACCACTCAAAATTCGAAGAAATATTAAGTAGTCTCAAAGATAAAGTAGAAGAAGTGAAAGCAAAATACGGAATATAATTATTAAGGCAAGCCAATTAAGTAGCTTGCCTTAATCTATTTTATATTTAAAAATTATATCGAGAGAAATTTAATACATCCTCGCCGAGCCACTCATTAATCTCCTTCATCCTCTCCTGTAGCGGCGTCAGCTCATTCCTGACAAACACCTGTGACGCCTTCACCGCATCCCCAAACCCGCCAGAGTTATCCGGGATAATCCCCATCATTTGCGGCGGCACGCGGTGCGCGCTTAACAGGTCGTCGCGGCTCGCCTTTTTGATGTTAAAGAAATCATCTTTTGTCGCCACCTCGCTAAGCGGCAGAATTTTAATCCCGTCCGGCTTGCCGTTCGGCGCGTACATAAACAGGTTACGGAAGTTGCCCAGGCCTTTTGTATCGCGCATCGCCTGACGCATCCGGTCAACGTCGCTGGAACTCTGCGCCGCGTCGGTCATATACAGGATGTAACCCGCGTGCGCGCCGTTCTGATAGTACTTACGCCGAAACAGCGTGGCCGCCTCGTTCAGCCAGGCGGAGTTAAGGGCGCTGAGGTATTCCGGCAGGCCGTAAAGCTCCTGGTTAATGTCCGGCTCAATCAGGTGAAACACGCTGCCGGCTACAAACTGGTGCGGCTCCTTCCAGTCGTTCACAAACCAGTATTCGCCGTCCTTCACGCCCTTGCGGGTAAACTTCGCCGGGGTGGTTTCCAGCCTGAACGGCTTGCCGAGGCTGTTGCGACGCAGCTCGGCAAACGCATTCCCGAACACCAGATAATCCAGCGCGAACTTGCTGAACTCCTGCTGGCTCATCATCGGATGCGGGATAAAGGTTGAGGCCAGAATGTTTCGTTTCACGTAGATAGGCGAGCTGTGATGCACCGCCGAGCGCAGGCTTTTTGCCAGTCCGTGAAAGCTGACCGGCGGCTCATACCAGCGCCCGTTTCCGATACACTCGGCATAATCCAGAATGTCGCGCTTATCCATCACCGGCGTTGGCTCGCCGAAAGTAAATGCTTCAACCTGCTGCGGCGCGGCCGGTGCTGTTGGTGCTGCTGTGAATGCCTTACGGCTGCGTTTGCTCATCAGTAAAATTCCAGAATTGAAGGGTTAGCGCCGCCGCTGGCAGCGGTAAGCGGTTCGTTTAACAGCGCGTGCATGATTGCCCAGGCAACGTCCGCGTGGCTGGCGTCTTCGCTGCGGCTCGCCTCGTAGGTTGAGCGGTTGCCGCTGGCGGTCATGGTTTTGCGGATAGCCATAAAGGACTGCGTGATGTCGGTGCTCCCGGCGTCGTACTCCAGCCGCCCGCTGCCGATGGTGTCTTTGGCCTTCAGGACCATCCCCGTCTTCACTTCCGGCGAGTAGCGGATTTCGCGTGCCGCCGGGTAGAACTGGCGGACCAGCTGAAAAACGCCCTGGCCGATGCCGGTAGCGTCCACGCCGATATACTCCACGGTGTATTTTTTCGTTAAGTCTTCAATGGATTTCGCCTGCGCGGCAAAGTCCATGCCGCGCCACTGGTGATGCTCGAGCACGCGGAACTTGCCGCCCGCAACCAGCGGCGGCGCAATTACCGCACAGCCCGCGCTGTCGCCGGTGTGCGACGGGTCATAGCCAATCCATACCGGCCGGTAGTCAAACGGGCGCGGCAGGTAAGGGTTAAAGTCGGTCCATTCTTCCAGGCTGTCGATCATGCAGGTCTGCAACTCTGCGAACGGGAACACGCTCGCCTCATCGTCGACAAACTCACACATCAGCAGGTTTTGATATTCCGAGGGGCTGTATTCCAGCGACAGCTGGTCCAGGTCAAACAGGTTGCAGCCGCCGGTCAGCGCGTCCTCAACGGTGACAATCTGCCGCCACTGCCCGTCACCGCACAGCGCGCCTTTTGCCAGATGCGAGTGTGACAAGTCCAGTTCGATGCGGTCGTCCTTGCTGCGGCGTCCCTTATTGAATAATTCGCCCGACCAGAACGGGTACGCGCTGTGCGACAGGCTCGACGGCGTGGAAAAGTACGTGGTGCGCCACTTTTTGTGCAGCGACATGCCGCTGGCGACCTTGCGCAGCTCCTGGAATTTCGGGATCCAGAAATACTCATCGAGGTACAGGTTGCCGGTGTAGCTCTGCGCGGTGCGCACGTTCGTACCCAGGAAAATCAGCCTTGCACCGTTCGGCAGCACAATCGGATCGCCCTTCAGGTCAACGTCAACCTGCCGGGCAAAGTCGATAATGTAGTTTTTGAAAACGTGCGCCTGCGCCTTGCTGGCGGATAAAAATATCTGGTTGCGCCCGGTGGTCAGCGCATCAATCAGCGCCTCGCGGGCAAAGTAGAACGTCGCGCCAATCTGGCGGGACTTCAGAATATTGCGGATGCGGTGCGCCAGACCTGCCTTATGCCAGTTGAGCTGGTATTCAAAGCAGTTATCCATAAACAGGCCGGTAAGCTTGCTGGTCTGCTCGTCGCTGAAGACGTTTTTAATCACCGGCTGGCGCTCGCCTTTGTTGCGGTTGCGCACGTTGGGATTAAGGTCGGCCTCGTTGCCCGAACTGCGGTAGCGCTCCACGCGGGCCAGGCGTTCTATCTGGCGGCCCAGCGCGTCTATCTCCTTGTAATCCCCGTTGCCCTTTACCTCTTTCATGATGAGTTGAATTAACCGCGCCTCCATGCTGGCCTCGACGCGACTGATGGGGGCGATATCTTCCCATGCGTCGCGCAGCTTCCAGCTCTGTACGGTCGGTGTTTTCTGGCCGAGCGTCTCCGCAATCTGGCGCACGGAATATCCCTGCCAGTAAAGCAGCGCAGCCTGACGGCGCGGATCGCTGATGGTGGTTTGTATGTTCATGCCGACAAGGCTACCGGGACGCAAAAAGGCGCGCCCGCTGTGCCTGTTTGCTGATGGCTGAGCGGGCTGGCTTTCGTTGAGCGGATGGCCCGTGGCGGTGAAACTGGCCCCGACCTGAACGAACCCACAACCGGAGCCTGATTAATGGCAACTAAAGCAAAGCGTTTTCGTATCGCAGTTGAAGGCGCAACCACCGACGGCCGCGAGATTTCCCGCGACTGGATCGCACAGATGGCGGCGAACTATGACCCGGCGATGTACGGCGCGCGCATCAACATGGAGCACATCAAGGGCTACACCCCAGACAGCCCGTTCCGCCGCTATGGCGACGTCACCGCCCTGAGCGCCGAAGAAATCGCGGACGGCCCGCTGAAAGGCAGGCTGGCGCTGTACGGTGAAATCAACCCCACGCCGGAGCTGGTCGAACTGACCAAAGCCCGTCAGAAAATATACACCTCCATTGAGGTCAACCCGAAGTTTGCCGACACCGGCGAGGCGTACCTGATTGGCCTGGCCGTGACCGACGACCCGGCGAGCCTCGGCACCGAAATCCTGAGTTTCAGCGCCACGGCGTCAGCCAATCCGCTGTCGTCCCGCAAGCAGCACAAGGACAACCTGTTTACCGCCGCTGAAGAAACGCTGATTGAATTTACCGAAGAGGCCGATCCGGCACCGTCGCTGCTCGAGCGTATTACCGCGATGTTCTCTGCGAAGAAGAAAAGCGCCGATTTGCAGTTTGCGGACGTCAGCGCGGCCGTGACCGCCGTGGCCGAGCAGGTGCAGCAGAACGGCGAGGCGCAGGCGCAAAACCTGTCGGCGCTGGAAACGGCCTTAACCGAACGGCTCGACGCGCTGGAGCTGCAGGCCGGGGAAGACCGCGCCGCGTTTACCGCGCTGCATGCACAGCTTGCGAAAACAGACGGCGGCTTTTCCCGTCGCCCGGCCTCGACCGGCGGCGACAACACCGCCAGCGTGCAGACCGACTGTTGATTTAAAAATTTAACCAAATACAGGAGCGCAAATGCGCCAGAACACCCGCTTTAAATTTAACGCTTTTATGTCCCGCCTGGCCGAGCTGAACAACGTCGAAACCGGCGACATGAACAAGAAATTCACCGTTGAGCCAGCGGTGACGCAAACGCTGATGAACCGCGTGCAGGAGTCGTCGGACTTTTTAACCCGCATTAACATCGTGCCGGTGTCCGAAATGAAGGGCGAGAAAATCGGGATCGGCGTGTCCGGCTCGATTGCCAGCACCACCGATACCGCGGGCGGCGACGAGCGCGAAACCGCCGACTTCTCCGCGCTGGACAGCACCGGCTATGAGTGCGTGCAGGTTAACTACGATTTCCATATCCGCTACAACACGCTTGACCTGTGGGCGCGCTATGAGGATTTTCAGGCCCGCCTGCGTGACGCCATCATCAAGCGCCAGAGCCTTGACCGCATCATGATCGGCTTTAACGGCGTGTCGCGCGCCAAAACCTCCAACCGCGCTAAATACCCGATGCTGCAGGACGTGGCGGTTGGCTGGCTGCAGAAGTACCGCAACGACGCGCCGGAGCGCGTGATGAACAAAACCACGGCGGAAGACGGCACCGTGACCGACAGCGTGCTGATCGGTAAAGGCCGCACCTACGCCAACCTTGACGCCGTGGTGATGGATGCGACCAACACCCTGATTGAGCCGTGGTATCAGGAAGACCCGGAGCTGGTTGTTGTCTGCGGTCGTCAGCTGCTGGCCGACAAGTATTTCCCGCTGGTTAACCAGGCGCAGGCCAACACCGAGGCGCTGGCGGGCGATCTGATTGTCAGCCAGAAGCGTATCGGCAACCTGCCCGCCGTGCGCGTGCCGTACTTCCCGGCGGACGCGATGCTGATCACCCGCCTGGACAACCTGTCGATTTATTTTCAGGAAGGCACGCACCGCCGCATGATCGACGAGGTGGCGAAGCGCGACCGCATCGAAAACTACGAGTCCATCAACGAGGATTACGTGGTGGAAGATTACGCCGCCGGTTGCCTGATTGAGGGGATCGTCCTGTCTGATTTGCCGGATGAGAAAAAAGCAGACGCCGATACGACCGTACCCGCAGCAGATGCGTCGAAGGAATAACGCATGTTAAGTCCTGCCCGACGTCACCTTATGCGCCTTGAGGCGGAAGCCGCCTCACAGCAGGCCAGCAACCCGCTGCGCCACGCGAACGGCTACGAGCTGATGCTGCTGAAGCTTAACGACGACAAACGCCGCCTGAAGAAAGTGCGCTCGCAGGAGCGCAAGGCCGAACTCAAGCGGCAGATGTTGCCTGAGTATCTGCCGTGGGTGGCGGGCGTGTTAGCAAAAGGAAACGGCGCACAGGACGCCGTACTGACGACCGTCATGATCTGGCGGCTGGATGCGGGCGACGTGCCGGGCGCGCTGGAGATTGCACGGTACGCGCTGGCGTATGGTCTGGTGCCACCGTCCGGCTTTAAGCGCGACGCCACCGGCTACCTGCTGGCCGAAGAGGTGGCCGACGCGGCGACCCGCGCCCGCACGCTGGGCGGGGCGGTTGATATCGACCCGCTGCTGGCAACGCTTGAGATGACGAAATCCGCAGACATGCCCGACCAGGTGCGCGCCAAGCTGCACAAAATCACCGGGTACGTGCTGCGCGATGCGGGCAGGGCTTTGGATGCGATGGAGCATTTAACGAGGGCGCTACAGCTGCACGAGGGCTGCGGCGTCAAAAAAGACATTGAGCGGCTGGCAACCGAGCTGAAAAAGCAGGCCATTGCCCGCCGCTAACCGAACGCGCCCCGCGCCGGGCGGCAGAATGGTAATGCAATTAATGTCTGCGCCGTTCTCCACCGCCCACCTATTCAGAGGCCAACTATGAGCACCGTTGTTATCCCCGCCCCGCGACCGGCAGACGCTGCCGAGCCGCCGGTGAAGAACACCTTTTTCTGGCCCGACGTTGATTTGCAGCAGCTGCGCGACACGCTGCGCTATGAAGGCACCGTGACCGCGCAGCGCCTGCGCCTTGCGGTGAAAACGGCGATTTCCGAAGTCAACGCCGAGCTGTACGACTGGCGCGCCGAACAGATGGCAGCAGGCTTTAAAACGCTGTCTGACGTCCCGGCGGAAAGCTTTGACGGCGAAAGCGAAAAGGTCACGCACTATTTTGCCGCCGTCAGCGCCCTGACCGGTGCCGTGATTGTTGAGCGCTACCGGGGCTATGACGCCAGCGGCAAAAAAGGTGTTGAGGTGGAGGCAAGCGCGGACGAGTACTGGCGCGACGCGCGTTTCAGTATCAGCCGCATCGCCGGGCGTTCCGGCTGCATCGTGAGCCTGCTGTGATTATTTACGCGCAGCAGGGCGACACCGTAGACCAAATTTGCTGGCGTTACTACGGGCGTACGGCGCAGGCCGTTGAACTGGTCTATGCCGCCAATCCGGGCCTTGCCGAAAGCGGGCCGGTGCTGATGCACGGCTGCGAGGTGACGCTGCCGGATCTGCCCGACGCCGCTGCGGATGAAACCATCAACCTGTGGGACTGAAAACGATGGAGAAGATCAATTCGCTGGTTAACTATCTGATCGGCCTGGTGCTGATGTGGTTCGGCCGCCACACGCCGCAGGACATCGCCTTTATGGTGGGTTCCGGCGTCGCCGTGGTGACGTTAGTGATTAACGTGGCGACGTTTTTTATCAACTGGCATTACCGCCGCAAGATGTATGAGCTACAGCGGCAGAACGTACAGGGGGTGAGCAATGAAGGCCGCTAAACACTGCGCCGTGCTGGCCGTGCTGGCGATTGCCGCGCTGCTGCCGCAGTTCAACACGCTGAAGATTTCCGAAGGCGGTCTGCGGCTGATTGCCGATGCCGAAGGCTGCCGCACCTCGCCGTACCGGTGCAGCGCCGGAGTCTGGACCAACGGCATTGGGCACACTGAAGGCGTTACGCCGCAAAGTCAGGTCAGCGAGCGGCAGGCCGCCGTTAATCTGGTGTATGACGTGATGCGCGTTGAGCGTGAGCTTGCCGTCTGCGTGCCGGTTGATATGCCGCAGCCGGTGTATGACGCACTGGTGAGCTTCTCGTTTAACGTCGGCACCGGCGCGGCCTGTGGGTCAATGCTGGCCGGTTATCTGAAGCGCCAGCAGTGGCGGCAGGCGTGCGGCCAGCTCGACCGCTGGGTATACGTGAACGGCGTCAGAAATGCCGGGCTGGAAAACCGCCGCCAGCGGGAAAAGGCCTGGTGTTTAAAGGGGGCGGCATGATCCGTTTGTTAGCGGCGCTGCTGGCCGTGGCGCTCGTGGCGCTGGGCCTGACCGGCTGGCGGCTGAATGCGGCAAACGGCCACCTTACCAACGCGCAGCGCATTATCGGCACGCTGTCCGCCGGAATTGAAAGCCGCGATAAGGCGATTACCCGCCTGAACGACGAGGCAAAAGCGGGCCAGAAACGCGAGGCCGCGCTGCGCCTGCTGCAGGGCCGCGCCGGTGCCGCCGCCCTTAACCGTGAACTGACCATACAGAGGGAAACCGATGCCAACCCGACTTTACGCAGCTGGTCTGCTGCTGCTCTGCCTGCTGACGTTATCCGGCTGCAGTCGCGACCCGCATTCAACAACGCCCGAGATTATCTGGACTGGCTGTCCGCGCGTGACAAGCTGCCCGCTGCCGGGCAACAGCCTGCAGACCCAGGGCGACTTAGCGGCGGATAACCGCCAGTTAGAGGCTGCGCTTGCGTCGTGCGGCCTGCAGGTTGAAATCATCAAAGAATGCCAGGAGCAACACGATGGAGAAACCGAAACAGCTACGCCGGGCGCTGACCGACAGCGTGCCGCTGCTGCAAAGAAACCCTGACGGGCTGAATATGTTTATCGACGGCGGGCGCATCGCCTCGACGCTCGCCAGCTCGCTGTCGTTTGAATACCAGTATCAGCTTAATCTGGTGATTACCGATTACGGCGACGATATCGACCTGCTGATTGTGCCGCTGCTGGCGTGGCTGCGCGAGAACCAGCCCGACATTATGGCGACCGAAGAAAAGCGGCGTACCGGCTTTACCTTTAAGGCTGACGTGCTGAGCGACACCCTGTGCGATATCAGCATTGATTTGCAGCTGACGGAGCGCGTGATTGTGAAGCAGGAAGGCGACGCGCTGCACGTCACGCACGCGGGCGAGAATCCGCTGCCGGATAACGTAACCCGGCCAGCGCAGCTTTATGCGGGCGGCGAGCTGGTCAGCGAGTGGCAGCCGTGAACGGGCTGGAGGCGTTCGACGCCAGGCTAAACGCGCTGATCGGCAATCTGTCACCGGCGGCGCGCAAGGAGATGGCGCGCACCATTGCAAAGCGCCTGCGCGCCGGTCAGCAGCAGAACATTAAACGCCAGCAGGCGCCGGACGGCACGGCGTTCAAACCACGCAAGGTACCGGCACGCAAAAAGAAAGGACGGATAAAGCGCGAGATGTTTGCAAAGCTGCGCACGGCAAAATACATGAAGGCGAAAGGCACCAACGACGACGCCGTGGTGGAGTTTGCCGGCAACGTGCAGCGCATGGCCCGTGTACATCACTTTGGGCTGCGCGACCGTCCTGCCCGTGGAGGGAAAGAAGTGCAGTATGAGGCAAGGCGGTTATTAGGCATAAATAACAATGATATGGAGATAATCGAGCAGATTATTATATCCATTCTTAACTAACACAATCACGCCTTGTTTTTTACAGCACTTATTAATGAAGCAATTTGCGCCAAACCATCAAACGAAGATGGGATTTTATCTTCTGAAGGCATAATGTTAGAGAATATTATATCTTCGAATTTATCTAAGAGGTTGCTGTCTTTTGTTTTTATTTTGCTGCTATATTCAGCGTAGTTTTGTATGAACTGACAAAGGCTTTTCCTCAGATCTATTTGCACTATTTGTGCACGAATATTATTATAATTACCCAGAGCAACCCTAAAGTAATAGATTAATATTATAGAAAGTGACAGTGAGGGAATCATAGGCATTAAATCCTTTAAACTGTTTATGCCCTTTCCAAAAAAAATGAAATATATTGAGCTAATTATGATCATTACTGGAACCGCGATACCCAAACCTAGCAAGAACCTTCTTGCCCAAATTAACTGTTCATTTTTCACTCGACCTAGTGATTCAAAGCCAGAATAAAGCCCAACAAAGTTGAAAGCATCTTTCTGATTAGTCAGGGTTTTTTGTAGCTGATTAATTTCTTTCTGCTTTTCATTTATAATAATATCCCAATCATTTTTTAATTGTTCAGCACTTCTTTGTGCTGCTGTGAAATCCTGCAGAGCTTTAAAATTACCGCTATGAATTAATTTTCTGAAGATAGCTAAATGCATACTATGTAATGCATAATTCACTTGGCTTCTGGATGCCTCTTCAAATTTATTAATATTATCTATTGCAAAGGCTTTAAGAAATTGATAATCATTTGATAGCTCAGAGGGGTTATTTGAGTGCTCTTCAATGCAAAATCGTAACAGGACTGCAAATATCATATTTAGTCCATCTTCAACAACCCCTTCGTCGCCAACAAAGTCCATAAAGGCATTTGCAATGTGTTCAATGTTAAAGGGTGTCCTTTTATCCCAATGTTCAGGGTTTGAAATCATCAATCTTAATATGGAGCAAATTTTATCATTTCTTTCTTTAATGAATCCTGTAGGATAATTTTTTTCATTAATTCTTCTTTCAAGACTTTCAAGCTCATTTCTCACCTTGTCGCTTGCAAAAAAAATTGCCATCTTCATTTCATCCCGATAACTGTGGTTTGTTCATGGATAGGTAAACAGCGATTTATTGTTACGTATTACTTACTGCTTCAGTATGCCTTCATGAACTCACAAATCCCAGAAATACTGCGCCTGCTGCGCAACCTGATCCGCATTGGCACCGTGTCCGCCGTCAACCTCGACGACGGGCTGTGTCGCGTGGATACCGGCAGCAACACAACCAACTGGCTGCACTGGCTGACCGCCCGTGCCGGTCGTACCCGTTCATGGAATGCGCCATCGGTCGGCGAGCAGGTGCTTGTTTTGTGCCTGGGCGGCGAGCTGGATACCGGCTTTGTGCTGCCGGGCGTGTTCTCTGACGAGCATCCCGCCCCGTCGGCGTCGGCTGATGCATTGCACTGGTCGTTTCCCGACGGCGCGGTGATTGAATACGAGCCGGAAAACGGCGCGCTGAAGGCAACCGGCATTCAGACCGCGACCATCCAGACCGCCGTCAAAATCATGCTGGACTCGCCCGAGGTGGAATGCTCGGCGCTGCTGAAAACCGCCACGCTGGAAGTGACCCAGGGCGGCACGATGAAAGGCGACGTTCAGCACAGCGGCGGTAGCTTCAGCTCTAATGGCGTGGTCGTTGATTCCCATAAACATAGCGGCGTGAAGTCCGGCGGCGACACGTCCGGAGGGCCGCAGTAATGACCGTGAAATATTCCGGCATGAGCCGCGACACCGGCAAGGCGCTGACCGACCTTGACCACATTCGCCAGTCCGTGCGCGACATTCTGTTAACGCCGGTTGGTTCCCGCGTGATGCGCCGCAGCTACGGCTCGCTTTTATCCGCGCTGATTGACCAGCCACAAAACGAGGCGCTGCGCCTGCAGATTATGTCGGCCTGCTATATGGCGATTTTGCAGTGGGAGCCACGGATAAAGCTGACCGGCATTTCCTACGAATCCGCGTTCGACGGCGGCATGGTGGTTGAAATCACCGGCAGCCGCACCGACACCGCGCAGGATTTTTCCCTAACCGTTCCCGTGAGCTGATATGGCAACTATCGACCTGAGCCAGCTACCCGCGCCCGACGTGGTGGAAACGCTGGACTATGAAACCCTTCTTGCCGAGCGCAAGGCCACGCTGGTATCGCTGTACCCGGCAGAGCAGCAGGACGCCATCGCGCGCACGCTGTCGCTGGAGTCCGAGCCGGTGGTGAAGCTGCTGGAGGAAAACGCGTACCGCGAGGTTATCCTGCGCCAGCGTGTCAACGAGGCGGCAAAGGCCGTCATGGTGGCGTATGCCCTGGCGGATGATTTAGACCAGCTCGGCGCAAACAACGGCGTTACCCGCCTGACGCGAACGGCCGCCGACGACACCACGACCCCGCCGACCGCCGCCGTGATGGAAAGCGACGACGATTACCGTGTGCGCATCGCCGCCGCCTTTGAGGGGCTGAGCGTGGCCGGGCCGTCCGGCGCCTATGAGTACCACGCGAAAAGCGCCGACGGACGCGTGGCCGATGCGTCAGCGGTCAGCCCGTCGCCCGCCTGCGTGACCATCACCGTGCTGTCGCGCGAGGGCAACGGCGAGGCGGCCGCCGACCTGCTGGCCGTGGTGGACAAGGCGCTGAACGACGAGGACGTGCGTCCGGTGGCCGACAGGGTCACGGTGCAGTCAGCGGCAATCGTGGATTACGCCGTGGAGGCCGTTTTGTACCTCTATCCGGGGCCGGAAGCCGAGCCGATACGGGCCGCCGCCGGGGCAAAGCTTGCCGCTTTTGTCAGCGCGCAGGCCCGCCTCGGCCGGGATATCCGCAAATCGGCCCTGTACGCCGCGCTGCACGTTGAGGGCGTGCAGCGCGTGGAGCTGGCGCAGCCCGCCGCCGACGTGGTGCTGGATAAAACGCAGGCCGCGTACTGCACCGGATGGGCGCTTACGGTCGGGGGTTCGGATGAGTGATCGCCTGCTGCCGTCCGGCTCGTCGGCGCTGGAGGTGGCCGCCGCCGAAGCCTGCGCCACGATTGAAACCATCCCGGCACCGCTGCGCCAGTTATGGAACCCGCAAACCTGCCCGGTGGAGCTGCTGCCATACCTCGCCTAGGCGTGGTCGGTTGACCGCTGGGATACCGGCTGGAGCGAGTCCACAAAGCGCGCCGTGGTGTCGGCCTCGCAGTACGTGCACAAGCACAAGGGCACGCTCGGCTCGATTCGGCGCGTGGTCGAGCCGCTCGGCTACCTTATCCGCATCGTTGAATGGTGGAAGACTGGCGGCGAGCCGGGCACGTTTCGCCTGGATGTGGGCGTGCTGGATACCGGCATTACAGAAGAAATGTATAACGAGCTGGAGCGCCTGATCGCCGACGCGAAGCCGTGCAGCCGCCACCTTATCGGGCTGTCGGTTAACCTCGACGCCAGCGGCGCGCTGCCGGTTGGTGCCGCCTGCTACAGCGGCGACGAGCTGACGGTTTACCCCTGGACACCTGAACTTATCAGCGTCGGCGGGCCGGTTTATTCCGGCGCGGCGGTGCATCTTATTGACCTGACGGAAGTGAGCACATGACCACGAAATATTTTGCCCTGCTGACCAGCCAGGGCGCGGCCAGGCTAGCGAACGCTGCGGCGCTCGGCATAAAGCTGCAGATTACCGAAATGGCCGTGGGCGACGGCGGCGGCACGCTGCCGGTGCCAGACGCGGCGCAGACGAGACTTATCGGCGAAAAGCGCCGGGCCTCGCTTAACGCCCTGACGATTGACGCGGCCAACAGCAGCCAGATCATCGCCGAGCAGATTATCCCCGAAAGCGAGGGCGGATTCTGGATACGCGAAATCGGCCTGTTTGACGCCGACGGCGTGCTGATTGCCGTGGCCAACTGCGCGGAAACCTACAAGCCGCAGCTCGCCGAGGGCAGCGGCCGCACGCAGACCGTGCGCATGATTTTAATCGTCAACAGCACGAGCGCGGTCACGCTGAAAATCGACCCGTCCGTGGTGCTGGCAACGCGGCAGTACGTGGACAGCGCGGTGATCGAGGTGAAGGCTTACGCCGACAGGGCGCTGGCCGCGCACGTTGCCGCCGCCAATCCCCATAAGCAGTATCTGCAAACGGCTAACGCGCTGGCGGAAATTAAGGACGCCGGGCTGGTTGCGAAAGCGCTGGCCGCGCTGGGCCTGGGCGACGGGTCGGCGGTGCCGGTCGGCGTGCCGCTGCCTTATCCGGCGGCAACCGCGCCGGACGGCTGGCTGAAGTGCAACGGCGCATCGTTCAGCGCCACCGCTTACCCGCTGCTGGCGAAGGTGTATCCGTCGCTGAAACTGCCTGACCTGCGCGGCGAGTTTATTCGCGGCTGGGACGACGGGCGCGGCGTGGATACCGGGCGCGGCATAGGCACCGCGCAGGGCGCAACCAGTATCCGCACGGCGGCGCTGGACTACTACGGCACTGACGACACCATGTCCTCGGCCACCGTGGGTACGGCCTTCAGCCAGGCTGAAGGCATCACCAACAGCCAGCCGTCCGGCGCAAGGTCGCCGGGCAATGGCGCGCTGGGCGCAACGCTGACGGATAACACCATGTCGTGTGCGCAGAACACGGCAGGCGTGACGCCCGGCAGCGTCTGGATTTCAGTACGCCCGCGCAACGTCGCCTTTAACTACATCGTGAGGGCCGCATAATGGCAAAGATTACCCTGGATAAAAACGGCCTGGCGAAATCGGCCGGCACGCTGACGGTTTACAACTTTGACAGCCTGACCGGCGAGTTTACCGGCGCAACGGATGAATATTTACCGCAGGGCGTGGGCGTCCCGGCATGCGCCTGCAGCAGCGCGCCGCCGACCGCTGAACCCGGCTTTGTGGCGGTTTATCAGGACGGCGGCTGGCAGACCGTCGCCGATCACCAGGGCGAAACGGTTTATTCCACGGCGGACGGTACGGCGACAGAAATCACCGCGCCGGGCGATTACCCGGCAGGCACCACCACGCAGGCACCGGCAACCGCGTTTGATAAATGGGACGGCGAAAAATGGGTAACGGACGGCGACGCACAGCAGGCTGCAGCGGTGAGCGAGGCCGAAGTGGAAAAGGTCGCGCGCATCAGCGAGGCCAACAGCATGACCCAGGCGTGGCAGACGCAGCTGCGGCTCGACATTATCACCGATGCGGATAAGGCATCACTTACCGCGTGGATGAAGTACGTGCAGGCCGTGCAGGCCGTTGATACCGCCGCGCCGGATATTGACTGGCCAGAAAAACCTAATTGAATAGAAGGTTTTCATTAGAGTAAGACTTTAGTCTCAATAAATAATGTTTTTTTTAGCTATGGGTTAGAGTATGTTTATACTTCCTTTATTGAATAAAATGCTCATAACCCACCGCATTTGTAAAAAATGATATGGTGTTTAAAAGCGTTGGCGAAATATTTCTCAGATGGTGAGGTTGCCTTGTGTTTTCTTTTTTAAATGATGACGTTCGGGAAGAGATTAACTTCTGTGGTAAAGTGATAGAAAAAAGATACACGGATATTTACGATAAAGCAAAAAACAGAGATCCTGCCAGCTGGAATGAACATGAGCTGGTTGCTGTTATTTATATATCTGCATGGCGACACCTGGCCGAAAATCTAAAATATCCAGAGATTTTCGAAAAAAGGACTGCTTATTGCAGGGATACTGCAGGTAAACACTTAACTAACAGAATCTTTCTACAGTCAGAACCTAGGTTTTATTTACATGTGTTATTAAGATTTGCATGGGAGTATAATTTATGCTTAAGTTCTAACCTATTTAATCTTGATCATTTTTGTTTGCAGGGGAATTTTTTAGAAAAATTAGATAATGTAAGGCCAGAGGTGTGGGGAGGGGATTCAAACAACCACTCTTTTTCTTTCTCCTGGATCAAAAACAATCTACCGTTTGAGGTCTACAAGGATTTTTTGAATAGTAATAACCTTAAGGAAGCAAAAAAGCTAACGGATAACATAGAATTTGAAAGAGAAAGACTTAAAGATAGCGTTAATGACATAATAGAAAAAGCAACCAGTAGTGTTGAGTATCTTGATGCTGTGCGTAAAGAGGCTGACGATTTAGGCGCCAGGTTAACTGACATTAAAAGAGAAGGTAACTTCAAGCTTCTGGCAAAAGCTTTTTCTACAATTAGAAAGGAAAAAAAGAAAGAAGTAATTTATGCACAGTTTAGGGCTTGGTCATTTATAGTGCTGCTTATATTGCTACCAATATCTTTATTTTCTTACTTCTTTTTTAAAGATATACCGTTAAATTGGTCTAGCTCTTTGCATTACATACCTTTAGTAAGTCTGGAGTTGTTGTTTTTCTATTTCATGCGGCTTTTTTACGTTGAGGTGAAGTCCCTCAAAAGTCAATTAGTTCAAATAGATCTCAGGCTTAATCTTTGTGAATTTATCTATGATTATGTCGAGACTAAAGATAAAACATCTCATTCTGAAAAGGTTGATGAATCATGGAAGTCCTTTGAAGCATTGATATTTAGCCCTATACAGCCTAATGAAGATAAAATCCCTTCAGTGATGGACGGCACTGATGTTTTGGCTGATTTGGTCGGGAAAGTTTTAAAAGCTAAAGGATAAAATCAGGTCAGAATTTTAGCCAATATGTTTTAGTTTGATTAAGAGTGCATGAGTCAGTGATTTTCATAGTTCTGCACGCTCATGTCTCAACAAGATGCAACATGATGCACCGCCCCGCCTGACCTGACAATCTGAGCGCACCCATAACACGGAGTGCATCAGATGTCTGATTATCATCACGGTGTGCGCGTCGTCGAAATCAACGACGGCACGCGCACCATTTCCACCGTCTCCACGGCAATTGTCGGGCTGGTCTGTACCGCCGACGACGCCGACGCGACCGCGTTCCCGCTGAATACGCCGGTACTGTTAACCAACGTACAGGCCGGTATCGCCAAAGCCGGTAAAAAAGGCACGCTGGCCGCGTCCCTGCAGGCGATTGCCGACCAGTCAAAGCCCGTTACCGTCGTGGTGCGCGTGGCCGAAGGCGCGACCGAAGCGGAAACCATTTCCAATATCATCGGCACCACCGACGAAAACGGCCAGTACACCGGCATGAAGGCGCTGTTAAGCGCGCAGACCCAGCTCGACGTCAGGCCGCGCATTCTCGGCGTGCCGGGCCTCGACTCGCCGGAGGTGGCGACCGCGCTTGCCAGCATTGCGCAGCAGCTGCGCGCCTTCTGCTACGTCTCGGCGTGGAACTGCAAAACCGTCTCTGACGCGAGGAAGTACCGCGAAAACTTCAGCCAGCGCGAAATCATGGTTATCTGGCCGGATTTCATTGCCTGGAACACCACGGCCAACGCGTCTGAAACCGCGTACGCCACGGCGCGTGCGCTGGGCCTGCGCGCCAGAATCGACAACGACACCGGCTGGCACAAAACGCTTTCCAACGTTGGCGTGAACGGCGTCACCGGGATTTCTGCGGGCGTCTTCTGGGACTTGCAGCAGACCGGCACCGACGCCGATCTGCTGAATGAGGCCTGCGTGACCACGCTTATCCGCAAGGACGGCTTTCGCTTCTGGGGAAACCGCACCTGCAGCGACGATCCGCTGTTTGCCTTTGAGAACTACACCCGCACCGCGCAGGTGCTGGCCGACACGATGGCCGAGGCGCATATGTGGGCCAACGACAGGCCGCTGACGCCGGTACTGGTGCGCGAGATTATCGCGGGCATCAACGCCAAATTCCGCGAGCTGGTCAACGCCGGTTATCTGCTGGGCGCATCGTGCTGGTACGACGAGGCGGCCAACGACAAGGACACGCTGAAGGCGGGCAAGCTGTCGATTGACTACGACTACACGCCGGTGCCGCCGCTGGAAGATTTAACCCTGCGCCAGCGCATCACCGACAAATATCTGGCGAACTTCGCCGCATCCGTAAACAGCTGAGGAGCCGGATAAATGGCACTGCCACGAAAACTCAAGGGGATGAACCTCTTTAACGACTCAAACAGCTATCAGGGCGTTGTTACCAGCGTCACGCTGCCGAAGCTGAGCCGCAAGCTTGACCCGTTCCGGGGCGGCGGCATGAGCGGCGCGGCGCATATCGATATGGGCCTGGACGACGACGCGCTGGATATCGAATGGAGCATCGGCGGGATTGACGAGCTGGTGCTGACGCAGTGGGGCGCGACGTCCGTACCGCTGCGCTTTACCGGCTCGTACCAGCGCGACGACACCGGCGAGGAAATCCCGGTAGAGATTGAGGTGCGCGGCAAGCACCAGGCGTTTGATTTTGGCGAGGCCAAACAGGGCGAGGATACCGAAACCAAAATCACCACCAAATGCACCTATTACAAAATGACCTTTAACGGCAAGGAGCTGATTGAAATCGACACCATCAACATGGTGGAAAAGGTCAACGGCACCGATCGCCTGGAGCAGCGCCGCAAGAATATCGGCCTCGTTTAACCCCTGAGCCAGCGCCCGGTGCTGGCCTTAACCCCCTTTTGCAGAGAGAACATTCATGGAAAACAAAGAAAGCATCGTTACCCTGGAAACGCCGGTTATGCGTGGCGAGCAGACAATCCACACCGTTGAGGTGATTAAACCCACTTCCGGCGCGCTGCGCGGCACCCGCCTTGCGGATATTGCAGGCTCGGACGTGGATGCGCTGATTACCGTGCTGCCGCGCATCACGCTGCCCGCGCTGACAAAAGCGGAGTGCCTGAACCTCGATCCGGTGGATTTAATTGCGCTGGCCGGTAAGGTGATCGGTTTTTTGTCGCCGAAGTCGGACGAGTAAGCTGGCCCAAAGCGCTGACCGTTAACGAGCTGATGGCGGACATAGCCACCGTATTTCACTGGCCGCCGTCTGAAATGTACGACATGCCGCTGGGCGAGCTTATCGACTGGCGGCACAAGGCTGTCGTGCGCAGCGGAGTAAAGACCGATGAATAACCTCAAGTTGCAGGTGCTGCTGAAGGCGGTAGACCAGGCGTCGCGCCCGTTTAAAGCCATTCAGAACCAGACAAAAGCGCTGGCGGGCGGCATCCGCGACACGCAAAGCAGCCTGAAGGAGCTGAACGCACAGGCGGCAAAGATTGACGGCTTTCGCAAGGCGAGCGGTCAGCTTGCGGTCACGCAGCAGAGCCTGAAGGATGCCAAAGCCGAAGCGGCCGCGCTGGCCGTGGCCTTTAAAAATACCGAAAAGCCCACCACGGCGCAGGCCCGCGCGCTGGAAAAAGCCCGGCAGGCGGCCAGCGCGCTGCAGACCAAAAGCAACAGCCTGCGCCTGTCGGTGCAGCAGCAGCGCGAGGCGCTGAACGCCGCCGGGATCTCCACCAAAAGCCTCGGCAGCGAGCAGCAGCGGCTGAAAACCGCCGCCGCACAGGCGACCGTCACCCTGAGCCGTCAGAAAATGGAGCTGCAGCGCCTGAGTCAGCAGCAGGAGCGGCTGAACCAGACCGGCGAGCGCTACCGTAAGGGCCAGGAAATGTCGGCGAAGATGCGCAACGTTGGCGCGGCCGGTGTTGGTGCCGCCACGGTTGGCGCGGTCGCGGCCTCTTCCGTTCTGCGTCCGGGCTACGACTTTGCGCTGGCCAATTCCACGCTGCAGGCGACGCTCGGCCTTGATAAAAACTCCGCCGACTTTCAGTCGCTGCGCACCCAGGCGCGCAGCATCGGCGACAACACGGCGGCCTCGGCCAACGACGCCGCGCAGGCGCAGATCGTTATCGCTAAATCGGGCGGAAGCGTTGACGACATCAGGGCGGCCACGCCGGTAACGCTGAATATGCCGCTGGCGAACAACCGCACGATGGAGGAAAGCGCAAAGCTCTTAATGAGCACGAAGAATGCCTTCGGACTGGCTAACAGTCAGGTCGCGCACTTGGGCGACGTGATTTCCAACACGCTCAACAAAACGGCGGCGGATTTTGACGGGCTGAACGACGCGTTAACCTACATCGCGCCAGTTGCCAAAAATGCGGGCGTCAGCGTGGAGCAGACCACGGCAATGATCGGCGCACTGGCGAAAGAAGGCACCACCGGCAGCATGGCCGGGACGGGCGTGCGCGCCATGCTGCTGCGCGTGCAGGCGCCAACCGGCGAAGCGGGAAAGGCGATAAAAGAGCTGGGCGTAAATACCGCCGACAGCAAGGGCAATATGCGGCCGTTCTTCACCATCCTGAAGGAGATGCAAAAATCCTTTGAAAAGAACAAGCTCGGCACGGCGCAGCAGGCGGAATACCTGAAGACCATTTTCGGCGAGGAAGCCGCGTCTTCGGCGGTCACGCTGATGAAGTCCGCCGCCAGCGGCCAGCTTGACGAGCTGACAAAAACCTTTCAGGGATCGGACGGCAGCACGGCAAAGCTGGTTAACGTGCAGCAGGATAACCTCGGCGGCGACTTAAAGGAGCTGCAGTCGGCGAAAGAGGCTATTGGCACCGATCTCTTTGACGGCCTCGATAAAACCCTGCGTTCGCTGACCAAAGAAACCACGAAATTTTTGCTGAACGTGGACGGCTGGATCCAGAAAAACCCGGTGCTGGCCGGAGGTATTGCGAAAGCCGCGACGGCGGGCCTGATTTTTGTGGGCGCGCTGGGCGCTATCGGCCTGATTGCCTGGCCGGTCATGGCCGGGGTAAACGCCATTATTGCGGGCGTGGGCCTGCTGGGCACCGTATTTAGCGTGGTAGGCGGCGCGATTACCACCGCGCTTGGCGCTATCACGCTGCCGGTCGTGCTTGTGGTCGCCGCCATCGTGGCCGGGGCGCTGCTTATCCGTAAATACTGGCAGCCCATCAAGGCATTTATAGGCGGCGTGGCCGAGGGCTTTAAGGCTGCAGCAGGGCCAATAAGCGACGCCTTTGCGCCGCTAAAGCCCGTCTTTGACTGGCTGATGGAAAAAATTAAGGCCGCATGGAACTGGTTTAAAAAGCTACTGGAGCCGGTGAAATCCACGCAGGCGGAGCTGAAAAGCGCCGGGGATATGGGTAAAAAGTTCGGCAATGCGCTGGCCGAGGGGCTGAAGATACCCGGCAAGGCGCTCAACCAGCTTACAAGCGGCATCAGCTGGATGCTGGAAAAGCTGCACCTTATCGACTCAAAATCCGACGACCTTAAAGACAAGGTGCCGGGAGGCGATCCGAGCAATCCAAAGGATAAGCATGACCCTATCGCGCCGAACGGCCTGCCGTGGAGCCTGGCCGATACCGGCACACCGTATAAGCCGGTAACGTCACCGGCGGCGGGCGGCTACAGCGACCAGAGCCAGAACAGCTATCAGTACGATATCCACATGCATCCGGGCATGACCAAAGACGACGCGCTGGCACTGATGGCGGAGCATCAGGCCCGCGAGCTACGCAAACGCCAGGCGCAGCAGCGCAGCAAAATGGGATGGGAATAACATGATGATGATTTACGGGCTGCTGCCGTTTATGCGCCAGACGCTGCCCTATTCGGATATGCAGCAGAATATCGACTACCGCTGGCCCACAAACAGCCGCGTCGGGCTGCGGGCGTCGGCGCAGTTCCTCGGCGTGGGCGATGAAAAAATTACCCTGACCGGCGAGCTGCGCCCGGAAGTGACGGGCGGCGCTGTCTCGCTGCTGAGCTTTAAGCTGCTGGCCGACGAGGGCCGGGCGTGGCCGCTGATTGGCGGTAACGGCACCATTTACGGAATGTACGTCACGGAGAGCTTTTCCGCCTCGCACAGCGAGTTTTTAAGCAACGGCAGCGCACAGAAAATTACTTTCACGCTGAGCCTGAAGCGCGTTGACGAGTCGTTAACGTCAATGTACGGCGATCTGCAGAAACAGGCCGACGGGCTGATAAGCGGCGCGGGCAGCCTGCCGGGCCAGGTCACGTCCGTTATCAGCCAGGCGAAAACCGCCGCCGCAACCGTGGGCGGGCTGCTGTCATGAACATCAGCAATATGGCAATACAGGCGGGCGCGCAGATGGCCCCGGACTTTATGCTGTCGGTAAATTCCAAAGACATAACGGCCAATATCCGCAACCGGCTTATCTCGCTGACGCTGACCGATAACCGCGGCTTTGAGGCCGACCAGCTCGACCTTGAGCTGGACGACGCCGACGGGCTGCTGGCGATGCCGGTACGCGGCGCGGTGATTAAGCTGTTTCTCGGCTGGAAAGGGCAGGCTCTGGTCGGTAAGGGCGAGTTTACCGTGGACGAGGTGGAGCATCACGGCGCACCGGACACCATGACAATCCGGGCGCGTAGCGCGGACTTTCGCGGGACGCTTAACTCGCGGCGTGAGGTGTCTTATCACGATACCACCCTGGGCGAGGTCGTGAAGCAGATAGCGGGGCGTAACAAGCTAAGCCCCGTGCTGGCCGACGGATTCGCCGCGCAGGCGGTGAGCCATATCGACCAGACGCAGGAAACCGATGCGGCTTTCCTGACGCGCCTTGCCACGCTGTACGGTGCAGTGGCCGCCGTGAAGGCCGGAAAGCTGCTGTTCCTGCGACCGGGCAGCGGCGTGACGGCCAGCGGCAAACCGATCCCGCAACTGACCATTACCCGGCAGGACGGCGACCGGCACAGCTTCAGTATTGCCGACCGGGGCGCGTATACCGGCGTGTCCGCAAGCTGGCTGCATACCAAAGACCCGAAGCCGAAAAAGGTAAAGGTAAAACGCAAGGCGAAAGAGCAGCACCTGCGCGCGCTGGAGCATCCGGCGGCCAAAAAGAAAAAGGCCACAACTGCCAAAACGCCAGAGGCAAAGGAAGGCGACTATCTGGCCGGAACGGAAGATAACGTGTTTGCGCTGACTACGGTTTACGCGACCAAAGCCGCCGCGATGCGGGCCGCAAAGGCCAAATGGGACAAGCTGCAGCGTGGCGTTGCTGAGTTCTCGCTGACGCTGGCAATGGGCCGGGCAGATCTCTTCCCGGAAACGCCGGTAAAGGTCAGCGGGTTTAAGGCGGTGATCGACGCGCAGCCGTGGCTAATCAGCAAGGTAACGCACAGCCTGAGCGGCAGCGGGTATACGACGGCGCTGGATTTTGAGGTGTTGCTGTCGGACGTTGAGTATGAGGCAGAATCAGAAAATGATGATTCACTTTGAGTGAATTTCATTGTTATTTCTGTAGGTTTGGGTTATTAAGGCGGGGTACACAAGGAGAACGCTACCATGATGCATTGCCCGCTTTGCCAGACCGCTGCTCATGCCAAAAGCAGCCGCTATATCTCACGCGAGACAAAAGAACGTTATCACCAGTGCCAGAACATTAATTGCAGCTGTACCTTCAAAACGCATGAAAGCATAGCGGGGATGATCGTCTCGCCCGGCCAGACTAATAAGGTGCCTATTTTTACGCACAACGACAGACAGCCATCATTGCTTCACTAACAGGCCCGCGAAAGCGGGTTTTTTTGTAACTGAATTCAGGAGAGCAAAAAAGTCATGCGACACTTTTGCGACACTGACCCCAAGAAACAAAAAAGCCACTCCTTGCGAAGTGGCTTAACTGCATGATTTACATCATTAAATCTGGTGGCCCCTGCTGGACTTGAACCAGCGACCAAGCGATTATGAGTCGCCTGCTCTAACCACTGAGCTAAGGGGCCTGTGGCGCGGGATTATAAAGTAACTTGCGGATGCAATCCAGCTATCCACCACTGTTTGTCTGTTTTTTAGGCATCAGGTTAAATGTAGAAATGATTGAATAACAAACTATTATCCTGCCACCAGCCACCAGCCACCAGCCACCAGCCACCAGCCACCAGCCACCAGCCACCAGCCACCAGCCACCAGCCACCTGCCACCTGCCACCTGCCACCTGCCACCTTTCACCAGCATCCTGCGCCTGGCTATTCCATTCTCTTCTCTGAATCGGGTTGTTTTTGGTTCAGCAACCTGGCTAATCTGTTCTTTATCCTGTCCGGCAAGCCGTCAACAAAAGCGCCGGCCGTTATGTTCATCCCTTACAGAGACTGACCGTGGCCGATAATCTTTCCTCATCTGAACGCCGTCGGCTAAAAATGGCGGCCTTAATAACCCGGCTGGCGCCAGGCAATGGTTACACCCAATCGGCTTTGGAAGAAGTGCGGCTGCTGCGTTCTGATGTGCCGCTGGAGAGAACGCCGGTGCTGTATGAGCCTTCCATCGTTATCGTCTGCCAGGGACGCAAGCGGGGTTTCCTGGGCGACAACGTTTATATCTACGATGCTCAGCAGTTTCTGGTGGTGGCCGTGCCGTTGCCTTTTATCAGCCAGACAGAGGCCTCAAAGGAAGAACCGATGCTGGCCGTGGCGCTGCGCCTGGATTTACAGGTGCTCGCGGATTTGCTGGTTACGCTGCAACTGCCGTTTGCGGCGGAGGTGGAGCCGGTAAGTATGCTGTCCACGCCGCTTGATGAGCGTCTGGGAGACAGCGTGTTACGCCTGCTTGAAGCGTTGCAGTCGCCGCAGGAGACTCAGGTTCTTGCGCCAGGGCTGCTGCGTGAAATTTACTATCGCGTACTGGTCAGCGAGCAGGGCGCTGCGCTGCGGGCCGCATTAACGAATCAGGGATACTTTGCGCAAATCGCGCGCGCGTTACAGATAATGCAAACCCGCTATCAGCAGCATATGGAAGTAGCCGACCTGGCACGTGAAGTGGGAATGAGCAGCGCGAATTTCCATGCGCGATTTAAGGCCGTCACGCAAAGTTCGCCAATGCAGTATCTCAAGTCTTTGCGCCTGCATCAGGCCAGGCTGTTGATGGTGCGACAGGGATTTTCTGCCGTCGCGGCTTCGGCAGAGACGGGCTATGAAAGCCCGTCGCAGTTCAGCCGGGAGTTTAAGCGCTTTTTTGGCCGAAGCCCGCAGCAGGAGGCGCAGTATATGCAGGAAATATTACGGCTGGAGCCGGCTTGCAGCCTGGCCGGGTCATATCAGTAAGGACTGGCGGTAGGGCGGATCACCAGCTCGCTGACATCCACTTCATTAGGCTGAGCAATAACCCAGGCGATAGCACGGGCGACAGCGTCGGCATCAAGCGCCACGCGCCGAAACGCTTTCATCGCCTCACGAGCGGATGCGTCACTGATCGTCTCCGCCAGTTCAGACGTCACCACGCCAGGGGAAACAACCGTCACCCGTAATTTATCCGTTTCCTGCCGCAGCCCGTCGGAGATCGCCCGTACGGCGAATTTCGTCGCGCAATAAACCGCAGCGGTAGGGGAAACGCTCAAACCGCCAATGGAAGAAATATTGATAATATGGCCGTGCTGCTGCTGTTCCATTATCGGTTGGGCCGCGGCGATGCCGTGCAGGACGCCACGGATATTCACGTCGATCATCTGATTCCACTCATCCACCTTGCGCGCCGACAGGGGCGAAAGCGGCATCACGCCAGCGTTATTAATCATGACGTCCAGCCCGCCAAAATGCTGCTGCGCCGCAGCGACAAAAGCTTCAACTTGTTCCGGGCGGGTAACGTCCAGCGCCATTGAATGCGCTTCGCCGCCTGCCTCGCGGATCTCCTCGACCAGCGCTGTCAGGCGATCCACACGTCGGGCGCCCAGCATGACGCGAGCGCCTCTGGCAGCCAGCAAGCGAGCGGTTGCTTCGCCAATACCGCTGCTGGCACCAGTAATAGCAACGATTTTATTTTTCAGTTCAGACACGGAAACCTCCAATAAGAGAACGGCTGAACGGCATCTTCGTCAGCAGTCATCAGCGTAAGCGGGTTGCCGCGCAGGAAAAATAGCCGTGGCTCTTTAAAGCTTGCCCAATCCTCTGAAACTACGCGTCCGCCGGAATAAAAGGCGGATGGTAAATGGCGGTGCTCCAGTGGCGGCTGCTGGCATGCTTCTCGGCCAGCCAGCCCTGTTTACGCAGCTGTCGGGCGATCAGTTTATTCATAATGCCGTGCCCGGCCAGCAGCACGTTGCCGCGTGCCGACAGCGCAATCAGCTTTGCGGCTGCCTGCTGCGCCCGCTGTTCCGCCTGCTGATAAGACTCCACCGTTCCGGCATAGCCACCCAGCCACATCAGGCGCAATGCCAACAGCCAGAAGCCCGGAGGAAGATGGGGATAGCCCAGCCGCATCACGGGCAGGGAAACCTCGCTGAACAACGGATCGACGTCAGCCGCTTCCAGCCCCAGCTTCTCCAGCGAGGAGCGTGCGCGGGGCAGCGGGCTGGCTACAATATAGTCCGCCGTGGCGGCAACCTGGCGGCATCTGTCCGGCGGCATATCCTCTACCTGCGACATATCGTACGCCTCGCACCACGCTGCCATAGCCAGCGCGGGCAGACGACCGCCCTGAGGATGATCGGGTTTACCATGGCGCATCAGGATAATAGTCATCGGTTTCCTCAAAGGTAACGTTAAGAACGGCAGCGCGCTGAAAAACCCGGGCCTGCCGATCGTTAACCTGTCATCCGACTGCAATCTGCCAGCGATAGAGTGCAGCCGCTGATGCCAGCGCGAAAAAGCGCAATAATTGTACTTAAGTAAACGCTTTGCATGGTTTTTTGGCAAAAAGCCGCATGCGTAAATTTTAACGTAAATTAACTTTATGATTTAAAACAAATTATATCATCTGTTTTTTTGATGAATGTGAAGAAAGGCTAATTTGTTTCGTCAGGTAGCTTGATTTATCTACGCGCGTAGATACAATGGTGGCGCGTTGAAAATTCACGGTGACGAGGCTTGTTTGTCCAGTGAAGGTCAAATTTACTTTACGTTTTAAACGACTGATACCTTAAATCAGCGGACGCAAAGTAAACAAAACGAAGTCCAACACCAGGGAACCCGTTACTGACCTTTAATCATGGCTCAGCAAAAGCACGTCCTCACTGGCGGATCGCCCACGTAGCAGGTAGCCAGGGAAGGCGATACAGACCTCCTCATATCAGGGAATTTTTCATGTTGACACAAAGCACCCGGCAGGACGCTGTTTCCGCAGCGGATGCGCGTCTGACCACGCCGGAAGGGCGTAAGGATTTCTGGCGGGCGACCTTCTCCTGCTGGCTCGGTACCGCGATGGAATATGCGGACTTCGCGCTTTACGGCCTGGCGGCCGGCATCATTTTCGGCGACGTATTCTTCCCCAACGCTACGCCCACCATGGCGCTGCTGTCGAGCTTTGCCACCTGGTCAGTCGGCTTTATTGCCCGTCCCATCGGCGCGCTCTTTTTTGGCTGGCTGGGCGATCGCAAAGGCCGCAAGATAGTGATGGTCACCACCATCATCCTGATGGGCCTCTCTACCACCCTTATTGGTCTTATTCCCGGCTATGCCACTATCGGCTTCTGGGCGCCGGTCTGTCTGGTGATTTTACGCTTTACCCAGGGGTTTGGCGCCGGGGCGGAACTCTCCGGCGGCACGGTGATGCTGGGAGAATATGCGCCAGCCAAAAAGCGTGGTCTGGTCTCCTCGATTATCGCGCTGGGATCGAACAGCGGTACGCTGATCGCTTCGCTGGTCTGGCTGGCCGTGGTGCAGATGGATCAGGCGCAGCTGCAGGCGTGGGGCTGGCGCATTCCCTTTCTGTGCAGCTCGCTGATTGCGCTGCTGGCGCTGTGGATCCGTCGTCACCTGAAAGAAACGCCGGTGTTCGAGCGTAAAAACGCAGAGATGCAGGCGGCACGCGAAGGCAAGCTGGTGATGTATCAGCCCGCCGCCGACCGCAGTTTCTGGCAGCGCAGCCGCTCGTTTCTGGTGATGCTGGGCCTGCGCATCGGCGAAAACGGCCCCTCCTATCTGGCGCAGGGCTTTATGATCGGCTACGTGGTGAAGGTGCTGGCGGTGGATAAATCGGTGGCGACCTCGGCGGTATTTATCGCCTCGCTGCTGGGATTCCTGATTATTCCTTTTGCGGGCTGGCTCTCTGACCGGTTTGGTCGCCGTATCGTCTACCGCTGGTTTTGCCTGCTGCTGATCCTCTACGCTTTTCCGGCTTTTATGCTGCTGGACTCCCGCGAACCGGCTGTCGTGATGGCGGTGATCGTCACGGGCATGGGATTAGCCTCGCTGGGGATTTACGGCGTGCAGGCAGCCTGGGGTGTAGAGCTGTTTGGCGTAAAACACCGCTACACTAAAATGGCGACCGCCAAAGAGCTGGGGTCTATCCTCTCCGGCGGCACGGCACCGCTGGTTGCGGCGGCGCTGCTATCCTGGACCGGCCACTGGTGGGCGATCGCCAGCTATTTTGCCGTGATGGCGGCTATCGGATTTCTGACCACCTTTGTGGCGCCGGAAACCCGGGGTCGTGATCTTAACGCGCCGGAAGATGCCATCTGATATAACGCGGGCGGGTTGCGCCGCCCGTCAGGAAAAAGAGGTGCCACGTTGGCGAGACAAAGTTCTGAGAGGGCGACGCGTGCCGATGTAGCCAGAGAAGCCGGTACCTCCGTCGCGGTGGTCAGCTATGTGATCAATAACGGGCCGAGGCCGGTGGCGGAAGCGACCCGGCTGCGCGTGCTGGAGGCGGTGCGGAAAACCGGCTATCGCCCTAACAGCCTGGCCAGAGCGCTGGCGCTGGGCACGACCAAAACCTACGGGCTGGTGGTGCCGGATATCGGCAACGCGTTTATCGCCTCTTTCGCGCACGCCCTGCAACAGGAAGCGTTGAGCAACGGCATGGTGATGCTGCTGGGCGACGCGGGCAACAGCCGCCAGCGCGAGCTGGAGCTGATCAACAATCTGCTCAGCCAGCAGGTTGACGGCCTGTTTTACAACAGCGTCGATCGTCATCCCTATATCGATATTATCCAGGCCAGCGGTACGCCGCTGGTGATGCTCGATCGCGTCGATCCGGCGCTGAACGTCAATATTCTCCGCGTGGACGAGCGCGAGGCGGCACATCAGGTCACCACGCATTTGCTCAGCCACGGCTACCAGCAGGTTGGCATAATCAGCGGCCCGCCGGAGATGTATAACGCGCAGGATCGTCTGGCAGGCTGGCGACAGGCGCTGGCGGATTTCGGCATCCCGGCACGGCCCGAGTGGATTTTCCCGGCAGCCTACACGCGCGAGGGCGGCTACCTGGCAACAAAGAAAATGCTGCGCGGCGGCGCGCTTCCCCGTGCGCTGTTTGCCTCTAACGAGCTACAGGCTATCGGCTGCGTGCGGGCGCTGGCAGAGCAGCGACTCCGCGTGCCGCAGGATATGGCGCTGGTCTGTTTTAACGGGACGGAGCAGTCGGCTTTTCATGTGCCTTCCCTGACGACGGTACGCCAGCCGGTGGATGCGATGGCGAAAAAAGCGCTGGCGATGCTGGCCGCGCCGCAAAGCGAGGTGCAGCTAAGCGAGTTTTCACACCAGCTGCAGATTGGAGAATCCTGCGGCTGTGGCCCTGTTTCCGCTGCGGTGCAGAACTAATGAAAAGAGTAATAATCGACTGCGATCCGGGCAACGGCGTGGTCGGCGCGAACGTGGACGATGGCCTGGCGCTGGCTTTGGCGATCGGCTCGCCCGGCATCTCGCTGGAGATGATCACTATCGTGGCGGGCAATACGCCGAGCCAGACGGGTTTTAACGTGGCAAAGGCGCTGTTAGCCAGGCTTGAGCTGGACGTGCCGGTCTATAAAGGCGCCGACAGGGCGTTAGCGGAGCCACCGCAACCCTGGCGCGAGGCGCTGGATAACCGCGTCTGGCATACGCAGCTGGCGCACTTTTGGCAGAATGTTCGTCCGCCCCGCGCTTATCAGGCGCCGGAGGAAGAGGCCGCCGATGCGATGGGACGGCTGATTTGCGCTAATCCTGGCAAAATCACGCTGGTGGCGATTGGGCCGCTGACCAACGTCGCGCTGGCGCTGGAGCGCTATCCGCAAATGGCGGAAGCCGTGCAGGAAATCGCCATTATGGGTGGCGTGTTTGCGCTGGACGACTTTATCAAAGACACCAATTTTGGTCTGGATCCTGAAGCGGCGCGACGGGTGCTGACCTGCGGCGCCTGTATTACGCTGGTGCCGATGGACGTCACTACCCGCACGATGCTGACCCATGCCGATCTGCAACGGATAACCGCGCCTGATACGCCGCTGGCGAGATTCGTTGGTGAAACGCTGCGGCCCTGGCTCGACTATTCCATGCAAACCCGCAGGCTGCCGGGCTGCTGGATCCATGATGCGCTGGTGATGGCATGGCTGATCGATCAGCGCGTCGCCACGGCGGCGGATTATTATGTCGATGTAGAGCTGCGGCCGGGCATGACGCGTGGAAAATCCTGGCGCTATCGTCTGCCGCTACGGGTCGATACGGCCGTGGGCGAGCTGACCGGCGGGCTGGCGCACGTGCTGCAAACGGTGGATAACGCCAGGCTGCTGGCGATGCTGGAGCAGGCGTTGGCAGGGTAGGGGCGTTCAGGCCGCCCCTCTGTGCGCCAGGAAATCGGCCACGGAAACCACGCGGCTCAGTTCTTCCTGGGTGCGGGCATCATTCTCTATCTCCCAGATATCAAGGCTGTTCTGAATGTTTAACCAGAACGCGATACTGGTATCAAAGACGGCGGCAAGCCTGAACGCCATATCGGGCGTCAGCTTACGGTTGTTATTCACCAGCGCGCTAACTGAATTGCGATGTACGTTGAGCATCTCTGCTAAATCATTGATTTTCAGATCTAAAGGCTCCAGGTACTCGTACAGCAAAATATCTCCGACGCTGGTGGGTTTGCGTGTAGCCTGTTTCATTAGTTTCTCCAAATCAACGTTGCGCTAACGGTATGTTTTATAACGATGTGGATCCAGATACAGATCGACCGCTTTGCCATCGAGCCACTTAAATATAAGTCTGTACCGTTCGTTAACCCGCAGCGAAGAGTAGCCTTTTAGCGGCGGCCTCAATTCTTCATATCTGTTGCCCGGCGGCGATCGTAAGTCTTTACAGGTGACGGCCGCATTAATCATATCCAGTTTGCGCGCCAGGGCTGACTGAATATCAGCCGGGATAAGACGGTGCGACTTGTTATACAGGAAAAAATCCTCCAACCATTTGTCCCGAAAACTGTCGATATTTCTCAGCATTTTTGCCACCTCCGTGTGACGCCTGGCCAATACTTTATTGCACAACTGCACTGTGCGCAAGTGCAGGTGTGCCTGACGCAAACGGCGCGCTAGCTTTTTGCCCGCTGCCAGCGTAGCGCGTCAATCAGCAGCAGCAGCAGCAGGCTGACGCCCATCACCGGCAGGCTGAACGCCAGCGTCGCGATGCAGACCAGCAGCAAAAAACGCGCGCTCAGGCCGAGTCGCCGCCAGTGATAGATCAGCGTTTCCGCCGGATAGCAGCCCCGGGCAGCGGCAGGGCGCCGCAGCCACCACAGATGATAGCCGAGCACAATCATTATGCAGAGTCCCAGCCCAAACGCTGCCAGGAGCAGCTGGTTCGGCAGGCCAAACAGTACGCCCATATGTGCATCCACGCCCCAGCGGGTCAGCTTTGCCAGCAGGCCGAATTGCGCAAAGGTCACTTTGTCCATCACGCGAAAGCTGGCCGGATCCACCGCGACGCTGTCCACCTTCGTCGGCCAGCGGCGGTCGATCTCGCTGACGATCCAGGCCTTGTCGGCTTTCGTGGTCGGCCGGATTTCTATTTTCTCTGCCCGGATCCCCGCAGCGCGCGCGGCCTGCACCACGCCGTCAAACTGCGCTGGCGTCATCGCCACGGCGGCCGCTTTCGGCATGGCCATGCCCGGCATGTCGTGATGCGCGGATGAGGTCATATGGTGTCCGGCGTGTTCGTCCATCGGGCTGGGTTTATCGGGCAGCAGCGAGGTATTGACGGCAGGCGTCATCCAGCCGAAATGGGCGCGCAGGGCGGAAATATTATCGCCCGCCCAGCGCGACCAGGTCAGGCCGGTGGCGGAGAAGAACAGCAGACCGAGCAGCAGGATCACGCCCAGCGTGCTGTGCCAGTAGCGCTGACGCAGGATCGGCTGACCGCGTCCTTTGGCGTGCTGCTTTGGTCGACCGGCAGCCCAAAGCAGCACGCCGCCAAGCGCAGCGACCCACAGCCAGCTGGCGGCCAGCTCGCTGTAGTTTCTGCCGAGGTCGCCCAGCAGCAGATTACGATGCAGATAGTCCAGCCAGGTGCGCAGCGGCAGCACGCCGCTGGTGCCGTAAACTGGCAGCATGCCGCGGATCTCCAGCGTGGCGGGATCGACAAAAACGGCCGTGCTTTCAGAAGGGCCGGAAGTCGGTGTGGTGAACATCACGCGCGTGGTCTCGCCCGGCGCAGGCGCGGGACGCACGGCGGCGATCGGCAGATCGGCACCGACAAAATCCTGCGCCACGCGCACCTGGTCGGCGAGTGGCCTGGCCGGTTCCGCGTTATCGGTAAACAGCTGGTGGCTATAGAGCGCATTTTCCAGCTGCGGCGTCAGCACATAGATCGTGCCGGTCAGGGCGGCGATAAAAATAAAAGGCGCGATAAACAGCCCGATATAAAAATGCAGGCGACGCAGCAGCGGCAGCAGCGCGCCGTGAGTGGTGGTGGCGCGCAAAGGCTGCGCCAGGCTTTTTTCTGACATAGGAATTCCATCCGCCTGAATCCAGGCATAAGCCGGTGACTGTCGCAAAAGCGACGCTTTTTTAGCGGGACGGCTTAGCGGCGCGGCGGCGCGCGGGGATGGAAAAAGTGGGGAACGAAGCGGGCGACAACGGGCCTGAACAGCGGCAGCGCGGGCAGTCTGGCAGCCTGCAGCGACGACCAGAGCGGCGGCAGCCGGGTAAGATCGAGCGGCAGATGGGCCAGCAACACGCAGTAACCGCAGGCGCTGTCGTCCATTACAGAAAGGGGAGGTCCGCCTTTGGCGCGACCGTTATCTTCCGCTACTGTGGCGCTCTCGCCAGGCATCGCGGACGCGTCGTCGTGTGCCATCCCGGCGTGGCCGATCATGGCGGCATCGGCCATCATCGCCTCATCCATCGCCATGCCCGGCATCATCATGCTGTGCCACGCAGGCGACGCCACCAGCGATTTAGAAATCACCGGCGCGATAAACAGCAGCATGACGGCAAGCAGGCCAAGCCAGGCGGCAAGGCAACTACGCCGCATTTTAATCAGCGAAAGGTTTGGCATATCCTCAACGGCAACGGCGCCAGCGAATAAACGGTGGCCAGTGTAGCAAATTCACTCACCTCTGTTGTGAAAAGGTTGCTTACAACCTGAATTAAAGGCTGACAACTGCTTCGGCCTTTAGCAACTTCTTACATGCTATAAACAAATAGTTAACATTTGCGCCGCCTTCCCTGGCGGATTTTGCCGTCTGCAAGACAGGAACTTCATATGCTTGACTGGACTTCTACCCAGCGCAACGTGGCCTTCGCCAGTTTTGCCAGCTGGATGCTGGATGCGTTTGACTTTTTTATTCTGGTTTTCGTGCTGAGCGATATCGCGGCGAATTTTCACGTTGGGGTGGCGGAAGTGTCGCTGGCGATCATGCTGACGCTGGCGGTGCGGCCGATCGGCGCGCTGCTGTTTGGCCGTCTGGCAGAAACCTATGGCCGCCGCCCGATCCTGATGAGCAATATCCTGCTTTTCTCGCTGTTTGAGCTGCTCTCCGCCTGGTCGCCTACGCTTACCACCTTCCTGATTTTGCGCGTGATTTACGGCATTGCGATGGGCGGCGTCTGGGGCGTAGCCTCGTCGCTGGCGATGGAAACCATTCCCGATCGCTCCCGAGGGCTGATGTCCGGCATTTTTCAGGCGGGCTATCCGGCAGGCTATCTGCTGGCCTCGATTATTTTTGGGCTTTGCTATGCGTCTGTCGGCTGGCGCGGCATGTTCCTGATTGGCGCGATGCCGGTGCTGCTGCTGCCGTTTATCTGGTTTAAGGTGCCGGAATCGCCGGTCTGGCTGGCCGCCAGAGCGCAGAAAGAGAGCGTGGCGCTGCTGCCGGTGGTGCGTAAGCACTGGAAGCTGTGCCTCTATCTGGTCGGGCTGATGGCCTGCTTTAACTTTTTCAGCCACGGCACGCAGGATCTCTATCCAACCTTCCTGAAGGTGCAGCACGGCTTCGACCCGCATACCGTCAGCCTGATCGCCATTGCCTACAATATTGCCGCGATGATGGGCGGCGTCTTTTTCGGCTCGCTGTCGGAGAAAATCGGCCGCAAGAAGGCGATCATTATCGCCGCGCTGCTGGCGCTGCCGGTGTTGCCGCTGTGGGCTTTTTCCAGCGGATCGTTCACCATCGGGCTGGGCGCGTTTCTGATGCAGTTTATGGTACAGGGCGCGTGGGGCGTGGTGCCGACCTGGCTGACTGAACTGGTGCCGGCCAATACGCGAGCGATACTGCCGGGCTTCGTTTACCAGCTGGGGAATCTGATAGCGTCGGTCAATGCCACGCTCCAGTCCGGCATTGCCGAAGCGCACGGCAATAATTACGGCCTGGCGATGGCGATAGTGGCCGGAACGGTGGCGGTATTGATTGCGGTTATCGTCGCCTTTGGCAGGGAAACGCAGGGCAAAGTCATCACCCGCCAGGAAAACTAAAACGGCTTCAGCCCGGCGGCTGGCAGACGTCTACCCAGGTGGCGTCGGTCAGCTCCGCCAGCAGCTGGGGAGAAATACGCACCGCGCTGTAGATGGAGCCTGCCGCGGGCAGCACTTCGTCATACTGCCGCAGCGACACATCGCACAGCACCTGCAGCGGCGTTTCCAGGCCGAAAGGGCAGACGCCGCCGACGGGATGGCCCGTCCAGCTCACCACCTCATCGGTGCTGAGCATCCGCGCCTTCGCGCCCAGCACCGCTTTCAGCTTGCGGTTATCCAGTCTTAAATCACCACAGGTCACGATCAATATTACCCTGTCTTTTACCTTCAGCGACAGCGTTTTGGCTATCTGCCCCGGCTTGACGTAGTGGGCACGCGCCGCCTGCGCCACCGTGGCGGTACTCTCCGCCAGCTCAATAATGCCGATATCGGGCGCGCGCTCGGCAAAGAACTGCCGTACAGACTCCAGGCTCATGCTCCAGCTCCTTAACGTTCGGGGCGATAAAGCTGCCACAGAGCGGCCCGGCTGTAAACGGGCAGGAAAAAATTGAGACCTTTCGGGGCGGGAAGGGCGGTCAGACGGGCTTGAGCGTGCAGTTGCCGCAGCGCTCTACGTCAGGCAAACGATAGCGCTGGCAGCAGGTGCGGCGCTGCATCTCGCCGTCTCGCGGCAGCATGGTGCGGTAAAAAGGATTGTCGGCGCCATCGGCGAGCGAGCGCGAGAAGAAAAATGCGTGCTCCAGCTCGGCGCGCAGGCTCTCGCCCAGCAATGGCGCCAGCTCGCCCAGGAACCAGTGCACCGCGAAGCCGGTATTGCTCCAGATCAGCTTGCCGTTGATATCGCCGTGCCGTTCAATTCCGTTTACGATCGGGATCAGGCAGCGCTGGATCAGGCGATCCATCCGGCGACGCGGGCTGAGGTAGCGCGCCTCTTCATCTTCCTGCACGTCGATCCAGAAGGCGGCGGGGCGGCCGGTTTCATGAAACTCAACGTGAATATGTTCCGGCGAGCAGTCCAGCGCGCGGTTTTCCAGCAGCAGCGCCATCATCAGCGGCGGCAGGAGCAGACCCAGATACCACTGCGCCCAGAGCGATTGCAGCGGTTTGTTTTCCCTTTCCTGGTCGCCGTGAGCGCGATAAATAAAATCGCCGTAGCGCGCGTTGAGCCGGGCGAACGCCTCCGGCTGCGACCACTGCTCCAGCGTCAAACAGCCGGCAGGCGCCGCTTCGTTCAGCCTGATTGTCTCCAGAAAGTAAGCGCGATGCTCGCTGAACAGCGCACGTAGCGAGCCGGCCAGCGGGCGATGGCTCTGGAGAAAGATAAGCGGAGAAACCGCTGAATCTGGGGCCTGACGACGAAGTGTGCTCATGGGTTATCCGGCATCAATCTAAGTGGGAAAACAAATGATAATCGTTCTTGATTGTATCTGAGGCCTGGCGGACAAACAAGCGCCATTTTTTCCGTCGCCCGGACGCCAAAAAGCACGGTATTTTCTGAATAAAGTAATTTGTATTAATGTCGCAGGCGGGAAGAAATCGTGCGGTAACGATTCCGCAAGTTTTGTCCGGCCATTAATTTGATTTTAGGCTGGCCGGATACAGAAAATAATTACTCAGTATATGAATACTAAAAACTCGTAGCGGAATTTACCTTAAAGACGCATAAAGGAATTCTGAAAAAAAACGTTTCCGGCAGGTTGGCTCTTTTTAATGAATATAAATCAAATAAGACTGGTGCAGGGGAGGGGATATTAAGGCAAATTTATTTCACCGACCCGAATTGTTCAGGCCGGTGAAAGCATTAAAGCGTGTTAGCAGGTTTGTTCAGATCGTGTTGACTAAGCGCTTCCCAGGAAAGAATAGTATTCCGTCCCCGATTTTTCGCCAGATAGAGCGCGCGATCGGCATTGGCGACCGCGCTGTCAAAATCCTCATCGATTATTGGGGCAAAGCCCGCGCTGAGGGTAACGTGTGTGGCGACGCGCTCGTTAAACAGATGCGGGATCTCCAGCTCGTGCACGTACTGACGAATACGCTCCGACAGCTTCATCGCGATGGCGTCGTTAACGTTGGTCAGCAGCACCAGGAACTCCTCGCCGCCGTAGCGCGCCACGATATCGCGGGAACGCACGGCGTCGCGGATGGCGATTGAAACGCGTGCCAGCGCCTGGTCGCCCATCGCGTGCCCATAGTTATCGTTGTAGGCTTTAAAATGATCGATATCCAGCAGCAGAACAAAATGGTTACCTGCATGATTATCAAATATATTTTTCAGCCGGTTCATCAAGCCCCGCCGGTTATACAGGCCGGTTAACGGGTCGAGCATGCTCAGATCGCTCCAGGCTTCTTTCTCTTCGTAGAGCTGGCTGACCAGGCGTCGGGTAAAGCGATCCCGCCGTCTTTGCAGGATATGGTTCAGCGTAAAGCCCACCAGCGGCAGCAGGATAGTGAAGGCGATAATCGCCGTATTCTGGCCGCGATCCAGCACGACCACCGCCGCCGAAGGCGGCGCGGTATGCAGACAAAATGCCAGCAGATTATCGTTCAACGCAATGGCCGCGATAAAAAAGGCGCAGAACAGGCTGAGCAGCAAAAAACTGTTATCAAAATAGAAAATTAATTCAAATGTCAGGACAATTTGCCAGGCCCAGAGCAGACCGGTGGTTACCGCCGCGATATTTAATAGCGGAAATTTCCCTCTGGGACGCAAAAATGTCCATAACAATAACAGCCCGCTGAGCAAAGCAATAATCAGCGTGGGCGCGCCGGTTTTTTCTTTTCTGCTGTAAATATAAAATAAAGACGCTGCTGTGTTTAAAAAGAGAAATAGCATCAGCGAAAACCGATATTTGCTGTGAAGCAATTCATTATAGCTTTGTAATTTCATTCTTTTCTACTCATGACTGCCTGAATAGCGCACGGCCTGGCCTGAAAAAAGGACCATGCCGGGAAGAGTCTGCTGTTGTTATTATATGGATTTAATAATAGTAAGGCGCCGACAATTTAACACTTAATAACTCTGGTGTCATCATCGGGCGTAAAGACACGTCAAGAAATCTTGCTGCAAAATGATAGGAGTTCTTATATGCTATTGGGAATCATTATCATTAGTGGCGCGAGCAAAGCGATGCAGACCGCCGTAAAAGCCGCTTGCGGCACAGGGGGAACAGGCTGGATGGCAGGAAACAAACTGGAAAGTGCCTGGGGAGCGCTGCTTCCTTGCGCGATTATGCCGCTGATTACGTTACTGAATCTCTCTTTCAACCAGTGGCGGCTGGTAATGGTGGCCGCGCTACTGGCGACGGTAGTCATGCTTTATCACAAACGGCTGCGCCACTATCTGCTGCTGCCTTCTTGCCTGGCGCTGGCGGGCGGGATGATAGCGATCTCGGTTAATTTCGGCGCGCTGATAAAATAGCGGCCTGCGATAAAGCCAGCAGCGGAATCAGTCATACGCCTGCCGACGCGGCTAGCCAGCACGACGGGGAACCATAGCGGCGGGAGCATAGCAATCCGCTGCGGCAAAGCGTTATGCAGCGGCGAGGCGATCTCGTGAACGATAAAGCGTTATGCCGCAGTCTGGCGATGCCGTAGACGACAAATCCCATGCAGTGACCTGGCGATCCCCTGGAAGATCAAGCCGTGCAGCAGCATGGCGATGTTATAGACGGCAAATTACCGCATAGTCAGCGCGTACGGAAGCATAACGGCAAAGCAGGTATCGGCATCAGAAGCAAAAACAGATATTGAAAGCAGAGAAGGTAAAAACAGAAAAGGGGTAATGCGAGAGGATAAAAGCGCAGAAAAGAGCGTTCAACGTGGTGCGAAGAGAGGGACTTGAACCCTCACGTCCGTAAGAACACTAACACCTGAAGCTAGCGCGTCTACCAATTCCGCCACCTTCGCATCGTGTTGAACTTTTTACTCATATCACCGCATTGGTGCGAAGAGAGGGACTTGAACCCTCACGTCCGTAAGAACACTAACACCTGAAGCTAGCGCGTCTACCAATTCCGCCACCTTCGCGCAGATGCTGCGTAATATGAATAACGTGGTTTTTGGTGCGAAGAGAGGGACTTGAACCCTCACGTCCGTAAGGACACTAACACCTGAAGCTAGCGCGTCTACCAATTCCGCCACCTTCGCGTACCGTCAACATAACAACGTTATATTGCAACCACGGAGGCGCATTCTAGAGATTTTCCCCGACACGTCAACAGTTATTTAACGCGGCTGCGGCGATCGCTGCAAAAAGCGTCATCGGGTTGCGGCGGGCAGCGCAATCAGTGCGCAAAAAGCGGTATCTGGCTGGTGAGCATTGCAACCAGTGCGCAAAAAGCGGCATCTGGCAGAGAGGAAGACGGCAGGGAGCGAGCAAAAAGCGGCATCTGGCAGAGAGGAAGATGGCAGGCAGCGCGCAAAAAGGAGAAAGGGCCGCGTCCCGCACCGAAAAAGGTGCGGGACGGAGTGGATTAGCGCTTCGCTTTGGCCGCGCGTGACCAGACGGCGCGATAGACTTTAAAGCGGCCCGTCTGCGCCAGCACTTCGTGGCTGCCGAAGGTTTCATCCAGCACCGGCGCATAAGGCAGGAAGGCGTTAGCGACAATACGCAGCTCCCCGCCCATATTCAGATGCTTAGCCGCACCACGGATCAGCGTCTGCGCCGCATCCAGGCTGGTCTGCATGCCGTCATGGAACGGTGGATTGGAAATAATCAGATCGAAACGCCCCTGCACGTCGGAATAGACGTTGCTGGCAAAGACCTCGCCTTCCAGCTCGTTGGCGGCCAGCGTGGCTTTACTCGCTTCTACCGCTGCTGCATTAACGTCGGTCAGCGTCAGGCGAACCTTCGGCGAGAAGCGCGCCAGCATAGCGGAAAGCACGCCCGCGCCGCAGCCGATATCCAGCACTTTGCCTTTCATATGCGGCGTCAGCGTGGACAGCAGCAGGTTGCTGCCCGCATCCAGGCCGTCGCGGCTGAACACGCCCGGCAGCGTTTTGATGGTCAGATCGCCCAGCTCGTAATCGTTCCAGTACGCCTTAGCGTCAAATTCTGGCTGCGCATCCAGCCGCCCGTGATAAAGTCCGCAGCGGCGCGCGCTGTCGATCTTGTTCAGGGTGGCCCAGCCTTCCACGATATCCGTGGCGCTGCGCACGCCGCTGCGGTTTTCGCCGACGATAAACAGCTCGCTGCCGACCGGCAGTAAAGCGAGCAGGTTTTCCAGCTGGAACAGCGCTTCCGGCTTGTTTTTTGGCCAGAAGTAGACCAGCGTGTCGCAGTCGGCGACCATTTCCGGCGTCGCCACCAGACCATAAAAGGCATTTTCACCCATCATGCGGCTGAGGATCTGCCAGTGATGATATTGCTGGGTATGTACCCGGCTCAGCGCGGTATCCAGTTGGGCGGGCAGGTCATCCTGCAGATCGCCAGCAAACAGCACGCGGCGTTGAGTAAATTCATCACTGTGGCGCAGTATCACTTCACTGGCCGGGGTAAATGCGGACATCGGTGGCTCCTTACAAATCAGAGCGGCGATTATAGTGGTTTGTTGGCGCAGATTCGATGGGTTTGCTAGCATAGCGTCGCAATTGGGCGACCAGACGGGAAAAATGATGTCTTCCAGACGTGACTGGTTATTACAGCAGATGGGTATTACGCAGTATACGCTGCGGCGTCCGCGCGCCCTGCACGGCGAAGTCTCTATTTCGCTGCCGGAACAGATCCGGCTGATCATCGTGGCGGAAACGCCGCCGCCGTTAACCGATCCGCTGATCCGCGACGTGCTGGCCGCGCTGCTGATGCGCGAGCATGAGGTGATGGCGCTGACGCCGGAGCAGCTGGCTATGCTGCCTGACGACACGCGCTGCCCCAGCTGGTGCCTGGGCCTGGCCGAGCCGGTCGCGATCGACGGCGCTCAACTCGCTTCGCCCGTACTGGCGGAGCTTTACCATAATGCCGACGCCAAACGCGCGCTCTGGCAGCAGATCACCCACTATGAATCCGATTTCTTTACTGACGCCGCAAGATCTTGACCGCGCTTTCGCCATTGAGCAGCGCAGCCACGCTTTTCCCTGGAGTGAAAAAACCTTTGCCAGCAACCAGGGCGAACGCTATATGAATTACCGGCTGGATGTCGGCACGGAAATGGCGGCCTTCGCTATTACGCAAATCGTGCTGGATGAGGCCACGCTGTTCAACCTCGCGGTCGATCCGGCTTTCCAGCGTCGCGGCCTTGGCCGGACGCTGCTGCAACATCTGATCGGCGAACTGGAACAGCGCGGCGTGCTGACGCTGTGGCTGGAAGTTCGCGCCTCGAATCGGGCTGCCATCGCGCTTTATCAGCAGCTCGATTTCAATGAGGTATCGGTACGCCGCAACTATTACCCCACCGCCGAGGGGAAAGAAGATGCCATTATCATGGCGCTAACTATCTAAGGGTAACCAATGCTTAAAGAGTGGGACTGGATATTGTTTGACGCTGACGACACGCTGTTTCACTTTGATGCGTACGCCGGATTGCAGCGTCTGTTTCAGCAGTATGACGTGGTGTTCTCACCGGATGATTATCAGCAATACCAGTCGGTTAACAAGCCGCTGTGGGTGGAGTATCAGAACGGCGCTATCACTGCGCTTCAGCTACAGCACCAGCGTTTCCAGGGCTGGGCCGACAGGCTGAACGTCACGCCGCTCGATCTCAACAACGGTTTTCTGAGCGCGATGGCCGAGCTTTGCCTGCCGCTGACCGGTGCGGTGAATTTGCTCAACCGCCTGAAGGGTAAAGTAAAGATGGGCATCATCACCAACGGCTTTACCGCCCTGCAACAAACCCGCCTGGAGCGCACCGGATTTCTGGACTATTTCGACCTGCTGGTGATCTCCGAACAGGTCGGCCACGCCAAGCCGCATCCGGCTATCTTCAATCACGCGCTGGAAAAGATGGGCAATCCTTCGCGCGAGCGGGTGATGATGGTAGGCGACAACCCCGATTCCGACATTCTGGGCGGAATGCGCGCCGGGCTGGCGACCTGCTGGCTGAACGCCGATAACCGCCCTTTGCCCGACGGCATAGCGCCCACCTGGCAGGTCGCCACGCTACAGGAACTCGAAGAGATTCTGATTGCTTAAGTTTGCCCTGTGCGCAGTAAAAACCTCTCAATTTTTCTTTAGTCAGCGTAAGTAACTGGGTGGGACGGAAATAATCGTCTCATCCGATACTTTATCTTTTTTATTTTCTCCCCGAAATTACCTTCCTCCCCTGTATTAAAGTTCAGTGCCAGTGCGGACTGTGTCTATATAATATTTGGTTATTTAAATCCTGTTTTTTAGTAGCTAAATGCAATTGGAAGATGAAGAAAACATCATCAAAGAGGGGCGCTTTCGGGAAAATGTGCGCCAGAACGGTCAAATTTTGTTTATTTTTTTTACATTAGCAAGGCTAAAGCTTTGCCGGGGCGGGGCGTAACGTTGAATAATTGGAAAGACTCTGTAAACTTGCCGAAAAAAGGGGGTATTAATCCCTGGGTTTTATACGGGCAGCCTGCTTCAGCACTGGCCCGTGCGGTAGCTATGGTGGCGCAGAATAATGGACTAATCCATTCATTTATCTGACGTTATTGCCTTTTTTGTCCGCATAATTGCTGCGGATAATCAATAAAGAAAATCTGAAAAAACGGTTATCTGAACGGTTAACTTCCAGCCGGATTGAGCGCGGCAGGCCGTAAAAAATTGCTGAATGTCCAGCTTTAAATGGTGCTATAACACGGCCAGCGCCTGTTTTAATCGTCGGCTTGCTTAATAATTAATCCGCTAACCAGACGTTGTTCTCCCGCTGGCGGGTAAACAGAAACGCTTCGGTTGTGTTAACCATTGTACTAATCGGGCGCGGCGGGGGCTGTTTTTCCACGTGGTGCGGCCAGCCAATAGCAGACTTTTGCTTCAGGCCTGTCCGGGCCGCTTCCCGTCGCGCTTTCGCGCACGCCTTTTTAAACAGAAATCATGAGGACCCGGGTGAAAATTCGAATTGCACTAAGCCTGCTTTTTGTTCTGACTGTGGCGGGATGTAAGGCGCCGCCGCCGCCAATGACCGACGATACGATCGTTTCCAGCACCGTTGACGGCGTGAAGCTGACCTATCGTCATGCGGTGCAGCCGCCGCTCTCCTTCACCCCGGTGAACGAGGAGTATCGGGCGCTTTACGCCGCTTCGGTGATGACGCGTCCTGACTTCGGCGGCAAGCTGGTCAGCCATCTGGAAAACGGCAAGCCCTATACCGTGCTTGGCTCGGTGGAGAACAACTGGTTCGCCATCGCCGAAAGCGGAGAAGAGCAGCTGATTGGTTACGTGCCGCTGCGCGCCGTGGTGAAAAGCGACCTTTACGATAAAACCGTAAAAGCCGATGCCCGCCGCAAACGCGTTCGCGCGCCGACGAAAAAGACCTGCGTTGCGGTGGATGGCGACAGCAAAGCCTGCCAGAACAGCAACAGCGGAACCTGGGTAATCGACTAATCCGGTAGCTAATAATCCAGTAGCTAATAATCATGAACAGAAACGTTTTGCGCCTGAGCTTTCAGGCGCTTTTCCTGATGGCATTCAGCGTGCTGACAGGCTGCACTTCGCACAGCGTACCTTCTCACTACAGCCTGGCGTTCAGGCACCCTTCGCAGATTAATCACGGCGCGCCGCTTAAGGTGCGCGTATTGCTGCTGCGGTCCGACGCCGATTTCCTGTCCGCCGATTTTTATTCGCTGCAAAACAAAACGGGCGCCCTGCTGGGCGGCGCGTTGCTGAACAGCGAACAACTCTTCCTGATGCCCGGAAAAAGCGCCGACACCCTGAGCGGGCCGTTGCCGGCCGAGGCTCGCTATATAGGCGTGCTTGCAGAATACCAGTCGCTCGACGGCAAAAAGTGGCGCCTTGCGCTGCCTTTGCCGTCCGGCGCGGACGCCAGCACGATCTGGCAGCAGACGGACAGCCTGCTGCAGGCCACCCTCGTCGCTAACGACAGCGGACTCCTTGCCGTCAGTCACTGACGCCAGCCTGAAAACGGAAGCCTTATGAACAAAGCAGAAAAAGTGGTCTGGACCGAAGGCATGTTCCTGCGCCCGCATCATTTTCAGCAGGCGGAAAGCTATCAGCAAAGCCTGCTGAATCAGTGGGGCCAGGCGCAGCGGCCCTATATGTGGGGCTTTCTCGACTACGAAATTGACGAGGCGCTGCTGCGCCAGGGCAAAGTCGCCCTCAGTTCGGCCAGCGGCCTGCTGCCCGACGGCACCTTCTTCTCGTTTCGTGACGGCAAAAACGGCCCGCCGCCGCTGGCGATACCGGACGGTCAGGGCAGCGAAAAAGTGCTGCTGGCGCTGCCCGCGCGTCGCAACGGCCGCGACGAGGTAATTTTCAGCGAAACCGCCGACTCGCTGGCGCGCTATATCACGTTTGAGCAAGAGGTGGACGACTGCAACGCGCTATCGGTCAGCCCGGCCGCCGTGCAGTTTGGCAAGCTGCGCCTGCGCCTGATGCTGGAAAGCGAGCTGAGCGCCGAATGGACGGCGATGGCCGTGATAAAAGTGTTGGAGAAGCGCAGCAATCAGGTGCGGCTGGAAAGCGGCTATATACCACCGATGCTGAACTGCGGCGCCAGCCCGCAGCTTGGCGACTACCTCAACGATATGCCGGGCCTGTTGCAGCAGCGCAGCCAGCAGATCGGCCAGCGGCTCCAGCAGCCGGGGCGTTTCAATACTGCGGATATGGTCGACTTTATGCTGCTGGCGCTGGTTAACCACCATCTGGGCCACGTCAGCCACCTGAAAAACCTGCCGCTGCTGCACCCGGAAACGCTGTTCGCCAGCTGGCTGGCGTTTGCCTGCGAGCTGGCGACCTACACGCCGCAGCGTTTCCCGGACGCTTCGCTGCCGGTTTACGACCATGACGATTTGGCTCGCTGCTTTGGCAGGCTGATGCTGATGCTGCGTCAGGGGCTGTCGCAGGTGCTGGAAGAAAATGCCGTGCAGCTGCCGTTGACCGAACGCTCGCACGGCCTGAACGTGGCGACGGTGCCGACCAGCTCGATGGTGCGCGAGTTCGGCTTTGTGCTGGCGGTGCGCGCCAGCGTGCCCGCCGATACGCTACTGACCCACTTCCCCGCGCAGATGAAAGTCGCGCCGGTGACAAAAATCCGCGATCTGGTGCAGCTACAGCTGCCGGGCATGATCCTGCGCCCGATGTCGGTCGCGCCGCCGCAGATCCCGTGGCACGCCGGCTACAGCTATTTCGAACTGGATAAGGGCAGCGAGCTTTGGCAGGAAATGGAAAAATCCGGCACCTTCGCGCTTCATCTTGCCGGTGATTTTCCCGGCCTCGCCATGGAATTCTGGGCCATTCGTAGTCATTCCGCCTGACGTCAGGAGCAAGAGACATGCAGCAACGACAGGCCGCCGCACAGGGCGACATTTTTTCGGGCGCGAGCAGCGTTAACCCGCTGGTTGCGGCGGCAAATCCCCTACTGAATGCAATCCCGCAGATCCGCCACTCGGTGACGCACGCCGATCCTGGCGGTCTGCGCCAGCGTCTGATCGATGAAATCCGCCAGTTTGAAATGCACTGCCAGCGCGCCGGGCTGCCTTACGAGGTGATTATTGGCGCGCGCTACTGCCTGTGCACCGCTATCGACGAAGCGGCGGCGCTGACGCCGTGGGGCAGCGCCGCCTGGCCGGGGCAGGGCCTGCTGGTGACCTTTCATAATGAAACCTGGGGCGGCGAGAAGTTTTTCCAGCTGCTGGCCAAGCTGTCGCAGAATCCGCGCGAACAGATTGCGCTGCTGGAGCTGATTAACTACTGCCTGCAGCTGGGATTTGAAGGGCGCTATCGCGTGCTGGATAACGGCCGTTCGCAGCTGGAGACGATCAAAAGCCGCCTGCTGCAAATGATCCGTTCGGTGCGTGGCGGCTATCCGCCGCCGCTGTCGCCACATCCGGAAGATCATCCGGTCACGCGCAGGCTGTGGCGTCCGGTTGTGCCGCTGTGGGCCTGCGCCGCGCTGGTGGGCCTGCTGGCCTGTCTGCTCTACATCCTGCTGAACTGGCGGCTGAGCGATGCGACCAGTCCGGTGCTGGCCTCGGTCTATCAGACTTCGCTGCCGGAAGTAACCATACACAATCCCGCGCCGCCCGCGCCCGCCGCGCTGAACCTGAAAGCCTTCCTGAAGCCGGAAATCGACGAGGGGCTGGTGTCGGTGAAAGACGAAGCGGATCAAAGCGTGGTGACGCTGAAAGGCGATGGCCTGTTTACCTCCGGCTCCACAACCGTGCGCGGCCGCTATGAAGAGGTGCTGGATCGCATTGCTCAGGCGATGAACAACGTCAGCGGCCGCATTCTGGTGATTGGCTACAGCGACAACGTGCCGATCCGCAGCGCCCGCTTCGCCTCTAATTACGAGCTGTCGCTGGCAAGAGCGAAATCGGTGCAGGAACGGCTACAGCAGACGCTGAGCCAGCCCGCGCGCGTGAAGGCGGAAGGGCGCGGTGAAACCAATCCGCTGGTACCGAACACCACCGCTGCCAACCGGGCGCGCAATCGCCGTGTGGATATCACGCTGCTGGTTTCCCCTGACAACACCCGCGCGGAACTGACGTCGCAGCAAGGAAATTAACGGATGATGAATATTCTGTTTGCCATTATGACCAACCGGCTGATGTGGGGCTTTCTCGGCATTACCGCGCTGTCATTCATTATCTGGGTGATCGGGCCGGTTTTCTCTATCGTCGACTCGCGGCCGCTGGAGCCGGAAGTCAATCGCCAGATCAGTATCGCGCTGCTTTATATCGCCTGGGGCCTGAGCAACGTGGTGCCGCGTCTTTACAACGCCTGGCTGAACCGCAAGCTGATGGGCAGTTTGAATCCGGCCACGGAGGAGGACGATCCGAACGTCAAGCGTTTGACCAGCGAAGATCGCGTGCTGGCGGAGCGCTTTACCGAAGCCGCCGAGCTGTTGAAAAAAGCGCATTTCAGCCGCGCGGGCAACCGTCGCTGGACGCAGCGCTTCAGCCGTCAGTATCTTTACCAGCTGCCGTGGTATGTGATTATCGGCGCGCCCGGCGCGGGGAAAACCACCGCGCTGGCGAATTCCGGCCTGCAATTTCCGCTGGCCGACCGCTTCGGCAAAGCCGCGCTGCGCGGTATCGGCGGCACGCGCAACTGCGACTGGTGGTTTACCAACGAGGCGGTGCTGCTGGATACGGCGGGCCGCTACACCACGCAGGAGAGCGAGCGGCAGCAGGACGCCAGCGAGTGGAGCAAATTTATCGATCTGCTGCGCAAGTATCGCGGGCGCCAGCCGGTCAACGGCGTGATCGTCACCGTCAGCGTCTCTGATCTGATGACCCAGTCTGCGGAAGCCTCGCGTCAGCAGGCGCTGTCGCTGCGCCAGCGCTTGATGGAGCTGCACGAACAGCTGGGCATTCGCTTTCCGGTTTACGTGCTGGTAACCAAAACCGATCTGCTGAAAGGCTTTAACGCCTATTTCAGCAAGTTCGATAAGGCGCAGCGCGATCAGGTCTGGGGCTTCACCTTTCCGTGGGAGCGTGCGAAACAGGCCGATTTCGATCTGCCCGGCGCTTTCACGCAGGAATACGCGCTGCTGCAACAGCGGCTGGACGCGGGCCTGCCGGATACGCTGATCCAGGAAAGCGATGCCCAAACCCGTGCGGAAAGCTATCTGTTCCCGCAGGAGTTCGCGGCGCTGCGTCCGCTGCTTAACGACTATCTGGAGACGGTATTCAGCCGTTCCAACTTCGAAACGCAGTTTTCGCCGCGCGGCATCTACTTCGCCAGCGGCACCCAGGAAGGCCTGCCGTTTGACCGGGTAATGGGCGAGCTGAGCCGCACGCTTCAGCTGCCAGAGTCCGACAGCGGCAACAGCGGCGCCTGGGATAAGGTGGATAAGGCCGCGCCTATTCCCGGCAACAAAGGTCAGAGCTTCTTCTTAAAGGATCTGCTGCAGAACGTGATCTTTCAGGAAGCGGGCCTGGCGGGCAGCAACCGCTGGTGGGAGCTGCGTAACCGCGCGGTGCTCTGGTCTGGCTACGTGCTGCTGCTGGGTGCGCTGATCGTCGCCACGCTGCTGTGGAGCACAAGCTACCGCAACAACAAGGCCTGGCTGGCGGAAGTGCAGGCGAAGGTGCCGGAAATCAACGCGCTGGGCCAGAATTTGCAGACGGCCGATCTCTGGTCGCTGCTGCCTTACCTGAACGGCGTGCTGCATCTGCCGGACAGCGCCGATTTTGACCTTAACGATCCGCCGATTACGCGCCGCATGGGGCTGTACCGTGGCGAAGAGGTCAGCGACGCCACCCAGGCGCTTTACCAGAAAGCGCTGAAGCAGCTGGTGATGCCGCAGGTAGCGCAGCTTATTACCAGCTGGCTGCGCGCGGATAACGGCAGCGACGCGGACTACAGCTATGAAGCGCTGAAGGCTTATCAGATGCTCTATCAGCCGAAGCACTACGACGGCAAGTTCCTGCATGCCTGGGTAATGCTGAATATCGCGCGCAGCCAGCCGCAGAACGTCACCCAAGCGCAGATCAAACAGCTCGACTGGCATCTGGCGCAGCTGCTGGAGACGCAGATCCAGGCGTCGCCTTACGCAAAGGATGACGCCCTGGTAAAGCGCGAGCAGGCGCTCATCAATCAGATGCCGCTGTCGCAGCGCGTCTACGGTCGACTGAAGCGTCTGCTGGAGCGGGACGACAGCCTCAAGCCGGTTTCCCTGGCGCTGATGGGCGGCCCGCAGAGCGAGCTGGTCTTTTCCCGCAAAAGCGGCAAGGCGATTAGCGAAGGCATTCCGGGCCTGTTTACGCCAGAGGGCTACTGGAACAGCTTTGATAAAAATATCGCTGCCGTCACCAAATCGCTGCACGACGACGATCGCTGGGTGCTGAGCGAGACGGTGCAGAGCGAAACGCAGCAGCAGATCGATTACGCCGTGCGCCAGCGCTATATGAGCGACTATATGCGCCAGTGGGACGGGCTGTTGCAGGATATCCAGCTGAACAACAGCGCGGATCTGTCGCAGCGCATTAACGCGGCACGTCTGCTTTCCGGCAATAACTCGCCGCTGCGCAAGCTGGTGATTAATCTCAGTCACTATCTGGTACTGGATAAGGCCGCGCCGGAAGCAGGCAAGGAAGAGGCGAGCAAGGAGGGCGCCAGCAGCACGCTGGATGCGCTGTTCCACGCGCGTCAGGCGGCCACGGCAGCCAGCCAGCAGCAGCAGACGCCGGAGCAGTCAGTAACCGCTCACTTTGCTCCTGTTACCGAGCTGGCGCAGCCGCTGGAGAAGGGTGGTAAAACCATCGCCTTTGACGATTTCCTGCATCAGATTGACGATCTCTATCGTTACCTCACCGCCGTGCAGGACGCGGCCAACAGCGGAATGCCGCCGCCGACCGGCGAAGCCATCAGCCGTTTGCAGGCCAGCGCAGGGCGGTTACCCGGCTCGTTGCAGACCATGTTTACCAGCATGGCGGTGGGCGCCAGCAGCGATACGCAGCGCCGCGATTTAGACAATATCCGCAAGCGCATCAACGTTGAGGTCGGCAGCTTCTGTCGCCAGGCGATTGCCGGACGCTATCCGCTGTCGCATTCGGCACGGGCGGAAGTGACGCCGGACGATCTGGCGCGCATGTTCGCGCCGGGCAGCGGGCTGATGGACAGCTTTTTCCGCGACAACCTGGCAAACAAGGTTGATACCACCCAGGCCAGCTGGCGCTTTATGCCCGGCATCGACGGCAAAACGCTGCCGGGCGGTGAAAGCGTGCTGCGGCCTTTTCAGCAGGCGCAGAGCATTCGCGACGCCTTTTTCGCCAACGGCGCGACCACGCCTGCTTACCGCGTGACGGTGCGCACCGGCCAGATGGATAACGATATTCTGACCATGACGCTGGATGTGGACGGGCAGCTGCTGCAATACAGCCACGGCCCGCAGGCGGTACAGCTGATGAGCTGGCCCGGCCCCGGCGGCACCAGCCAGGTGCGCATGCAGCTTGGCCTCGCCAACGGCACCACGGCAACGCTGGTCACCAACGGCGCCTGGGCGCTGAACCGGTTCTTCGACCGCGCGCAGCTCTCCGCAGGCGGCAGCAGCCTTAGCCGTCAGGCCTCTTTTAACGTCAGCGGCCACCACGTGACGCTGGAATTTACGCCGAACAGCATTCGTAACCCGTTCCAGCTGCCCGGTTTCGCCTGCCCATGAGCCGGGAGAACAACATGAGTCAGACGCCCGCACTCTGCTGGTATGGAAAGCTGCCGAGCGGCGGCGATTTTTTAAAGCGTCGTTTCCCGGACGCGCTGCTGGCGCAGTGGTCGCACTGGTTTCAGGTCGGGCTGCTGCATCGCCAGGAAAACACCGAGGGCGAACGGCAGTTTGCCGACGCGCCGGTCTGGAACTTTGTGGTGCCGCCGATGCTGGGCAGCCAGCAGATCCAGATGGGCTGCCTGGTGCCCTCGCGCGACAGCGTTGGCCGGCTTTATCCGCTTTGCGCGCTGATAACCTTTTCGCCGCAGAGCTGGACGCAGGCGCAGCTGGCGCTGGCGGGCGACTGGTATCAGCAGCTGGGCCGCATCCTGCTGAACGCCGTACGTGAAGGTTGGTCGTCGGCACAGCTCGACGGCGCGCTGCTGGCGCTGAACCTGCCGCAGCCGCAGCAGTCGGCCATTCTTGACGCTATCGGCTATCAGGAACAGCGGGCGACGCTGAGCTGGCGACGCGCTTCCGACTGTTTCGATCCGCAGCACTACACCAGCTTCTGGTGGACGAATCAGGCCGACGGCAAGCCGCTTTATACCCACGTGCACAGCGGCAACTTCACCGGCCAGCTGTTTTCGATGCTGTTCGATCCGGCCGCTGGCGCAAAGCCTGGCCGCCACGGTCTTTATCCGCCGATGTTCGAGTAAGGAACTGCCATGAATCTTGACGAGCTACTAGCCCCCATCAGCAGCGATCGGCCGTGCGGGGAAAACCTGGAATATGACGCCGACTATATGGCGATGGAGCAGGCCAGCGCGGGCAAAGCCGAGCAGCAGTTTGGCGACACCATCATTCCCGCTGAACCGGCGGACTGGAACAAGGTGGCGAAGCTGGCGGGCAGCCTGCTGACGCGCAGCAAAGATCTGCGCGTGATGCTGGCGCTGACCCAGGCCTGGACCCAGCTGCGAGGCTTAAGCGGCTACGCCGACGGCTTACAGCTGATCAAGCAGTCGCTGCTGCTCTACTGGGAGCCACTGTGGCCGGTACTGACCGAAGACGGCGACTACGATCCCTTTTACCGCATCAACGCGCTGGCGGCTTTAGGTGATAAGTCAGCGCTTACTACGGCTTTGCGCCAGTCGCTGCTGCTGCGTAACGCCGCCGATCAGCTTTCTCTGCGCGACGCCTGTGCGCTGCTGGACGGCAGCAAAAGCGAGTGCGACGAGTTTCCCGGCGGTCGCGCAAGGCTGCTGGACGAGCTGGCCCGGAGCGAACAACCGGGCATTGTCGCTATTCGCAGCATAAGTGAGCGGTTACAAACCATTCGTGAAACGCTGATGGAGCACCTGGGCGAAAGCGGCGTGCCGGAAATGGCGCAGCTGTTGAAAACGGTCAATACCGTCGCGCAGGCCTGTGAAATGACCGACGTCAGCGCTCTGCTCCCGCAGGCCGCCAGCGAAGAGGCGGAAAGCGCCCCGACGCAGCAACCGGCCAGGACGACGCAGACCGACTGGCGCAGCGTGCAGCCCGCATCGCGCGCCGATGCGCAGCTGATGCTGGAAAAGGTGAAACAGTATTTTGTGCAGCACGAACCCAGCCATCCGGCGCCGCTGATGATCGACCGCGTACAGCGCATGATCGAGATGGACTTTATGAGCATTATCCGCGACCTGGCGCCGGACGGCGTGCATCAGCTGGAAAACATTTTCGGGCGTCACGACTGAGGCGTCCTGACTAATCGCGCATACCAATGGAGAACATTATGGCTAGTAAATCCAGCGGGCAGAAATTTATCGCCCGTAACCGCGCGCCGCGCGTACAGATCGAGTATGACGTGGAGATCTACGGCGCAGAACGCAAAATCGAACTGCCTTTTGTGATGGGCGTGATGGCCGATCTGGTCGGCAAGCCGGTCGATAACCTGCCGTCGGTCGACGAACGCAAATTTATGGATATCGACGTCGATAACTTTGACGAGCGCATGAAGGCGCTGAAGCCGCGCGTGGCTTTCCAGGCGCAAAACACGCTGACCGGCGAAGGCAATCTGAACATCGATCTGACCTTCAACAGCATGGAAGATTTTTCGCCGGACGCGGTGGCACGCAACGTCGAGCCGCTGAACAAGCTGCTGGATGCGCGTACCCAGCTTTCCAACCTGCTGACCTATATGGACGGCAAAAACGGCGCGGAAGAGCTGATTGCCAAAATCCTCAAGGATCCGACGCTGCTGCAATCTCTCAGCCACCTGCCAAAGCAGGATGACGCGGCTAAAGAAGGAGAGCAGTAATGACCAATCCTTCCCAGCTTGAGCAGCAGGGCCAGCAGGCCTGGAGCCAGGATGAATTCAGCTCGCTGCTGAACAAAGAGTTCCGCCCGAAAACCGACTCTGCGCGCACGGCGGTGGAAAGCGCGGTGAAAACCCTGGCGCAGCAGGCGCTGGAAAACACCGTTACCGCTTCTGACGACGCTTACCGTACCATTCAGGCGCTGATTGCCGAGATTGACGAGAAGCTGTCTAAGCAGGTCAACCAGATTATTCATCACGAAGATTTCCAGCAGCTGGAAGGCGCCTGGCGCGGCCTGAGCCATCTGGTGAATAACACCGAAACCGACGAGATGCTGAAAATCCGCTTTATGAGCATCTCGAAGAAAGAGCTGGGCCGCACGCTGAAGCGCTACAAAGGCGTTGGCTGGGATCAAAGCCCGATCTTCAAGAAAATCTACGAAGAAGAGTATGGTCAGTTCGGCGGCGAGCCGTTCGGCTGCCTGGTAGGCGACTACTACTTCGATCACAGCCCGCAGGACGTGGAGCTGCTGGGCGAGATGGCGCGTATCGGCGCGGCTTCGCACTGTCCGTTTATCACCGGCACCGCGCCGGAAGTGATGCAGATGGAGTCCTGGCAGGAGCTGGCGAACCCGCGCGACCTGACCAAAATCTTCCAGAACAGCGAGTATGCTGCCTGGCGCAGCCTGCGTGAATCGGAAGATGCGCGCTACCTGGGCCTGGTGATGCCGCGCTTCCTGTCGCGTCTGCCTTACGGCATCCGCAGCAACCCGGTCGACAGCTTCGACTTTGAGGAAGAAACCGAGGGCGCGAACCACGGCAACTACACCTGGGCGAACGCCGCTTACGCAATGGCGGCCAACATCAACCGCTCTTTCAAAGAGTTTGGCTGGTGTACGGCGATCCGTGGCGTGGAATCCGGCGGCGCGGTGGAAAATCTGCCTTGCCACACTTTCCCGAGCGACGACGGCGGCGTGGACATGAAGTGCCCGACCGAAATCGCCATCAGCGACCGTCGCGAGGCCGAGCTGGCGAAAAATGGCTTTATGCCGCTGGTACACCGCAAAAACTCCGATTTCGCCGCCTTTATCGGCGCGCAGTCGTTGCAGAAGCCGACCGAGTATCACGATCCGGACGCCACCGCCAACGCACGTCTGGCCGCGCGCCTGCCGTACCTGTTCGCCTGCTGCCGCTTTGCGCATTATCTGAAGTGCATCGTGCGCGACAAGATCGGTTCCTTCCGCGAGCGTGAAGAGATGGAGCGCTGGCTGAACGACTGGGTGATGAACTACGTGGATGGCGATCCGGCCAACTCCTCGCAGGAAACCAAATCCCGCAAGCCGCTGGCTTCCGCCGAGGTGCTGGTGGAAGAGCTGGAAGATAATCCGGGCTATTACGCCGCAAAATTCTTCCTGCGTCCGCACTACCAGCTGGAAGGCCTGACCGTGTCGCTGCGTCTGGTCTCTAAGCTGCCTTCGCTGAAAAGCGATGATGCTTAAAGGCTGAAGGGAGAGCTTACCGCTGGATGCTGGCGGAAGGTAAGGCGGCTCCCTTTATAAGCTGATTAATTAAAGCTAAAGCGGTCAACGTGCTTTTTTGGCCGCTTTCCTTATCAAAAAACAGAAGCCCAGGCAGAGCGCGGTGAACAGCATTTCCCCCGAAAGAAAGCCTGAGGCGTTTATATCAAAATTTTCATAGCGGGCTACCAGCCAGATGCCGCTGGCAAGCGTGAACAGAGCATAGATGGACAGCGCTAAAAAAATAACGCTGAGTAATGACAAAAAAGTTTTTTTCATTATTTAACGCTGACCTTTTAAGTGAAGCGCCATGTGATAAGTCTCTAATTTATATCTGCCAATGCTATCTGTAAATTTAATTTATTCCGCTGTGATTTCCTCTTCCCGGAAAAAATAAATTTACGTCCTGGCGACGGGTTAAAAGATTTCTGTACGGTCGGCTGCAAGATCGTCGGAAAAAAGACAAAAAGCATGCCTTTTTGTCTGTCGCTGCTTTGTCAAAAGCAAAATTGTCCATCAAAAAAGAGTAGAAAATAATGGCTATTGATATGTTTATGAAGGTAGACGGTGTAACCGGCGAGTCGAAAGACTCTAACCATAAAGGCTGGACCGATATCACTTCTTTCTCCTGGGGCGCCTCTCAGCCGGGCAATATGTCTGTTGGCGGCGGCGGCGGTGCCGGTAAAGTTAACTTTAACGACCTGCACGTTGAAGCGCTGATCGACAAGTCCACCACCGCGCTGCTGAAGAACTGCGCAAGCGGCAAGCACATCGCCAAAGTTGAGCTGTCCGTATGTAAAGCTGGCGGCACTCAGGTTGAATACACCCGCATTACGCTGGAAGACGTGCTGGTGACTAACGTGCAGTACGTTGGTGCTGATAACGGCGACACCGTAGGCATGAGCTACTCCTTCCAGGCTTCCAAAGTGAAGCAGCAGTACTGGGAGCAGAGTTCTTCCGGCGGTAAAGGCGCAGAAAGCAGCGCTGGCTGGAATATCAAAGAAAATAAAGAAGCTTAATGCTATTGAAGCAATTTCCTTGCGGGGAAATTGCTTTTATCACTTGATATCATTCAATTACCTCATAGGGTGCCTTGATAATATCAAAATTAAATAAGGAGATTTTGATGGGTATCTCTTTTTCTGTTGGTCAGGGGGCAAAAAATAACCCCAATGATGTAAAACTGATCCAACAGCTATTGCAAAAAAATGGATTTAATAACCTGCGGGCCGATGGTGTGTTTGGGCCAAAAACGCTTGATGCAATCAAAAGCTATCAGGCAAAGTTTCTTAAACACCCTGATGGCGTAGTCGATGCAAACGGCAGAACTTTCAGGAAATTGTTAGCCGGAAACTCACAAGGGTCACCATCCGGGGATCCGCAGGAAAACCGACATTTGAATTCTGGTCGTTTGACCGTCAGTGCTGGCCAGGTGACATTTAACGCTGAAGGAAATGATAATCCCCATAGCAGCTACTTCAGCCGTCATCTGCATTGGCCTAAAGGCGTTTCTGGTGTAACTATTGGCCGGGGCTACGATATGGGCGGTCGTACTCAAGAGACGATTTTCCTTGATTTGACCCGGGCGGGCGTACCCGCCGATCAGGCAGAGCTAATGTCGCAGGGAAGAAAGTTAACTGGCGTAACGGCTGAACGCTTCGTTAAGAACCATCGGAACGAATGTGGCATCATTTCACGAGAAGCGCAGGCTCGCTTGTTTGAGTTGATATATCCAAATTATGTGTCCAGGGCAAAAGCTGTTTACCTGAGCAAAACCGCTAATTTTCCTGAACGAACCAGTTGGGAAGCGTTAAAAAACCCAATCAGAGAAATTGCAGTGGATTTTGTCTATCAGGGTTTGGGTTTTGAAAGGACAATGAAAGCCTGCATGTCCAATGACTACGACACGTTGATTAATTTTATTGAAACCAACGCTCAGGTGCAAAGTTATGAGGGTGGCCGTCAAAGGGCTAACTACCTGAGAAAAAACAGATAATTAGGAAATGATATGAAAAAGAAAGCGTTAGCTGTTGCAGCGATTGGCTTGCTGGCATTGAGTGGTTCTGCCCTTGCAATGGACGACTGTTCAAAAAAGACCAGCGATCCTGAAGTTTTTACCTGTGCTGAAAATAACCGCGCCGTAGCTGAAAAGAGCTTAAACAAAGAATATTCAGAAGCAAAAAAACGTATTGAGGCAACTTTTTCTGACGAGCCAGAAGTAAAGAAAAATTATCTTCCTGTGTTTCTGGACGCTCAGCGTGGCTGGCTAAAATATCGTGACAATCAGTGTAAAATGTTTGCACATGTCGCCGCAGAAAATAGTAATCCTTATGCGGTATTTACTAATAATTGCATTGCAAAGCTTGATGAGCAAAGAAGCAAAGAACTCAAAGAAATACCTTATGATTAATTTGTCGTATTGATCCCGCTACGACCATTCCCCATCAATACGCTGGTGTAGATAATGACGTTACCGCAGGCAGGCAGCTTTCGGCGGTAAAGGCGCTGGCTGGAATATCAAAGAGAGTAAATAATCTTAATGGTATTGCAATCTCCTCTTTGAGAAGATTGCCTGTCTGACTAATCGAAAAAATGGAAGGTCAAGCGTAAAAAACTACAGTAAATTTTCGGTAAGTACGGTAGGCGGAATCGCTGGTGGCTGTGGCGCTACAGTTGCAGCGGCACCAGCTTGTCTTGCGACAGGTGCTGCTACAGCGGGTGTTGGCGGGCTGGTTTGCGGTATTGTAGCGGCGACCGCTGGTGGTATGGCCGGTGGCTATATTGGTGATAAAGCAGCTGGCACTATGGGTGATGGCATTAACTACCTCCTTTATAAAGGGGAATAAAATGGACTGGCTTTATTTTCTAATATGCATGGAAGTTACGCTTTTTATCTTTCTCGTTAGTTCTCTTTTTTATCTTTATTTTTTTATAAGAGAAATTCAAATAAATTAGAAAGTTCATTCCAGTTGTTGATAAATAAAGGTCACCTCACTAATGAGGATTATGCTTTTTATGATTCTTTAGGGTTTTGGGGGTTTGGATTTAAAATTTCTATTTTAAATATGTTATTAAAGGGAAAGCGCGTTAAGGTTAAGGATGGACGCTATCTTGATTATCAGGCCAGAACGTATCTTGTTAAAAACGCTGATAATGATCTGCGCTGGATTAGTTTATTTTATAATATATTTAAGGTTCAAATTTTAATAACAATTTCTTTCCTGGTTTGTGTTTTTATTACCAGAAAAATGGGTTTTTAGTTGGCACTATAAACGCCCGCCAGCATTTCAAATCATGCATTTATTGCAAGGTTTAATAATTAACGCTCTGAATACCTGAAAAAGTTGATAGCTATTATAGTGAGTATGAATTTCATTCTCAGCTTTCAGGTTATAAGACTATCGTTTTTAAGGCAAAACATGCTGTCTGACAGACTACGACCAGAAGCAGCAGGATAGAATATTAAAAATAATGAAAATCTTAAAACTAACTCTTTTTGTTCTCTTTCCAGGGATAAGTTTTTACGCCACGGCCACCAGCACAGCGGAGTCAGCAGTTATACAGGTTGAAAATACCGTTGAGAAAAACAAGCTGGTGACGGACGCCAACTGCGTTAACTACCTGCTAACGGCAGACGCTGAACCTGGTCTGGATCTGATCGACGTAGTGGAAAAGCACGGCGGCGATTGTCCGGGCGATCCCGAGACGCAGCACAGATTATTCAGCGTTTATGTCGATCAGAAAACCAGGCAGATGATCAGCGATAAAGACGATCCGGCAGAGGGCGATTTCACCTTTTTACCACCTGCCGAATAAATGTCGGTGAATGTTCTCTCTTCACCTTGATCCGCTATAAAAATATAAATTTAAGCCACATGTGGTTTTCTTACGTAGGTTGCCTGAGCAGAAAGATACTGCGCTAAAAATTAGATTAAGGTGATAACTATCTGTTTAGCGTAATCGCCTGACTGGTCATGTATTTAATACATCAAAGCAATAATTTATATATCGCTATGCCTTAATTTTTTACCGGAACTCAGCATGAAACGCCTTTTACTCTCTCTTGCCTTATTAACCAACATCGCCGTCGCCAGCCCGCATCTGGCCACGGCAGATGCGGATACGTTTGTGCCTGAACTGGCGCAAAAAGCCCTGTCGCTGGATATCGCTGGCGCAGAGCCGTTCGGCCAGCAGACCTTTGCCGTACGGGATAGCGGCCATTTACTGGGCGTGATGGTGCCGGGCAAAGGTCTGCTGCGGGCCGATATGAACGCCTGCTTTATTGGCTGGTCGCGTGATGGTGAAAGCCTGACAAACCTGGTGCCGACCATTGGCTTCAATCGTTTTGACGGCGAAGCGTGCGAAGACGTGAAAGGCGTGGGCGTGATTTCCTCGCCTGGCGACCGTGAGGTAAAAATCGCTGTGATTTATACCGCCACCACGCTGGTAGAAACCTCGCTGGTTGCGGTGGTGCTGGCGTACGATCCCCAGTCCCGCTCGCTGCTGGTCGATAATGCGCTGTCGCAAAGAGTGAATAATGCGTCAATAGACAGCGTGCCGAAAATTCGTCGCTTTTATGCGGCGCATCCTGCCAATACGGCCACCTTTGACAGCAAAAAATATCTGGCCCGTATTACGGCCTGGTGCGAAGAAGGCAATGTTGACTGCAATGACGTCACGCTGGACTCCAGAAGCAAGCTCAATGGGAAAGGCATATTGCTGCAGGGCAAAACCGTTAATGTGCACTGCCCGGACGTTTGCGATTTTCGCGGATACGCTTTTGAAAACGCTGATTACACATACACCTTTATCACCAATGACTTTGAACGCTGGACAATGAATATCAGCAAGGGCGACCAGGTGACAGACAGCGTCGAAGGCACGATGCGCTGACGAAGCCGTCGCCCTGTTTAAAGCTGTCGGGATAGCGCAATCCATGCCGGGCAGCAATCAGTTTCAACGCCCGCCGGGCCTACCGGCGCGGCCCGAACGCCGAAATCCAACGCAGGAAAACGTGATGCGATTTACGATAATAGCGACCAAAGCTGGCCAGCAGCCGCCGCAGAGCAGCTGCGACTTTCTGCCGCCGGGCGGCACTATCGGCCGTGGCGCCGACAACAACCTGGTGCTGCCGGACGATGACCGCACCATTTCCCGTCTGCAGGCCATTGTGCATATCACGGCCGACGGCGAATGCCGCATTACCAACCGCGGCAACGTGACGCTGGTGCACCTGAACGATATTCCGCTGGAGCGGGGTCGGCAGGTGGATTTGCAGGATGGCGACATCCTTAGCATTGATGAGTACCGTTTACAGGTCAGCGAACTCAACGTGGCGGCGCAGCCCGTGGCAAGACCCGCGCCGGTTGCCCGACCGGCCGCGCCGCCGCAGGAAAGCGCGCCTGCCGCCATTCCCAGTGAAATCTGGGACAGCCTGGCGCAGGAGTTTTCTATCAGCGACAACCTGTCCAGCCGCAGCAGGCCGGCGCCAGCCGGATCGGATCCTCTGACGGAAAAAGCGCAGGATCGTAACCCGGTCGATCCGCTGGCGCAGTTTGCCGATAAGCCAGCGCCGCAGCTGGATCGTCGGGATCGCACGTCTGACTCTCTGTTCAGCAGCGAGTCGCTGTTCGATCGGCAAAGCATTTTTGACGACAGCACGCCGGGTACGCTGACGCAGCCGCAGCAGGACAAAAAGCAGCAGCTGGATCCGATGGCGCTGTTCGGTAGCGGCAACAGCACACCCGCCGACGGCGACGATCCGCTGGGGCTGATGATGGGCAACGCCGTCCCGCTGACGCCGGTGGATGAACCGCAGCAGAAGCGGCCACAGACTGCGTTTGTGCCGCCGGCACCAAAGGCGCTGGACAGCCAGCCGCAGACGACCAGCAGGCCAACAAGCAATCCGCAGACGGCTGACGATCTCAGCAAGTCACCGTTGTTTGATACAAACCCGCAGGCCGCTGACGATCTCAGTAAATCACCGCTGTTTGATACAAACCCGCAGGCTGCTGACGATCTCAGCAAGTCGCCGCTGTTTGGCGAAAACCCGCAGGCCGCTGACGATCTCAGCAAGTCACCGCTGTTTGGCGAAAACCCGCAGGCCGCTGACGATCTCAGCAAGTCACCGTTGTTTGATACAAACCCGCAGGCCGCTGACGATCTCAGCAAGTCGCCGCTGTTTGCTGAACTGCCGCAAAGCGATACGGATCGCGGCCAGCCTCCGCATTTTGCTGAAAACCCGGCGAGCGACGCCGATTTCAGCGAGCCCACTGCCGCCGCGCGGCCGCCGCAGCAGGAGTACGGCGGCATCACGCTGCCGACGCCGCAGGCCGTTGCGCGCAGCACTACGCCGCCGCCAAAAGGCCGTCTGCGCATCGATCCGGTCGCCAATACGGCTTCGCAACAGCACAGCGCTTCCGGCGACGGTCAGCGGCTGGACGGCGAGCTGCTGGAGGCGCTGATCGGCGGCATGGGGCTGAACGATCTACAGCCGACGCCGCGCTTTGACCGCGACGCGATGCAGGAGCTGGGCCAAATGCTCAGCATGTTCTCGCAGGGAACGGTGGCGCTGCTCTCCTCCCGCTCGATCCTCAAGCGCGGCGTAAAAGCGGAAATGACGGTGATCCTCGACGAGGCCAACAACCCGTTTAAGCTGCTGCCTTCCGGTAAATCGGTGCTGATGCAGATGTTCGGCAGCCGGATGCCGGGTTTTATGCCGCCTAAGCAGTCGGTGCGCGATGCGCTGGTCGATTTACAGGCGCATCAGCTGGGCATGATCGCCGGGATCCGCGCGATTATCGCTTCGATGCTGCAATCCTTTAACCCGCAGCAGCTGGAAGAAGAAGCGCGCGAAGAGGGCGCCATCTCTCGCCTGTCGCTGCCCAACAGCCGTAAAGCCGCGCTGTGGGAGCACTTCGCCAAACGCTACGGTGAAACGGCGGGCGAAATTGAGGATGACTTCCATACGCTGTTTGGCGAAGCCTTCCTGCACGCCTACGACATGGAAGTGAACCAGTACAAAGATTCTCAAATCAGATCGGAAGAATGATGAATATCACCATTGCCTCTATGTCGCACCAGGGCGCTCGCGAAAGCAACCAGGATCAGACCGGCGAGCGCATCGGCGAACGCTCGGCCTGCTTCGTGGTCTGCGACGGGGTGGCGGGGCTGCCCGGCGGCGACGTCGCGGCGGCGCTGGCGCGCGATACCATTCTCCAGCGCTTTAACGGCGAGCGACACCTGGACGCACAAAGTATTCGCCGCTACGTTAACGACGCCAACCACGCAATTCGCCAGCAGCAGGCGATCGGCGACCATAAGCGCATGGGCACCACCCTGGTGAGCTTGTTTATCGATCGCGATTTCGACCTGGCCTACTGGGCGCACGCGGGCGACAGCCGCCTTTATCTGTTCCGACGCGGCTACCTTTATCACGTCACCACCGATCACAGCCTGGTGCAGCAGATGAAGGACGCCGGTCACCAGACCGAAGGCATCAACGGCAATCTGCTCTATTTTGCGCTCGGCATGGGCGATGAGGAGCGCGACGCCAGCTACAGCGACGTGGTCGAGATCGAAGACGGCGACGCCTTCCTGCTTTGCACCGACGGGTTCTGGCACGGGCTTTCGCAGGAAAACATGCAGGAGTCGCTGCATATGGTGAATACGCCGGACGAATGGCTGACGCTGATGCAGCAGGTTATCCGCAAAAACGAGCGGCAGGCCGCCGCCAGCCAGGACAATTACAGCGCCGTCGCCGTCTGGGTCGGCGATCCGCAGGACACCACGCTGCTGCATTCGCTGGAAGCCGCAGCGCAGTTTTTCCCTCTTCGTGATTAAAATAAGGCTTTAACCCACATGAAATATTGGCTAACGGGTGTCACCCTGCTGATTGCATCCGGTGCCTGGGCACAGGATTACCGCGTCGTCACCGCTAAATCGCTGCAAATGGATGTCTGGCTCGATAACGTTAAAGATCAGAAGCCTGCCAGCTGGTGCAAGCGCGATGTTGCGCTGCGCATCGTGGCCAACGGTGATAAAGATCCGGCGAAGGTAAACGAGCTGCTGCCGCAGGTCGCGGGCCTGATGTCGCACAGCTGCGCGAAAATAGCCACGTTTCAATGGCAGCTGACCGACAGCAACGGCAAAGCGCTGGCGCACGGCAGCGCCGCTAAAGCGCAGGGCTGGCAAAGCAAAATGGAGGCACAAACGCCAGCGGCCACGCCGGTACAGGCGGCAACACCCACCGTGCCGGTTCAGGCCGCACCGACAGAAACCGCGCCAGCCGCCGCGCCGGTTAAGGCAGAAGATCTATCGCCGCCGGCGGATACCACGCCGTGGATCCAGTTCAGTCTGCTGGACGGCTGCCACTTCCGCACCTGGTGGAATAACGCCAGCCAGGCCAGCGCGCTGTTTGTGCCTGCGAAAGGCGGCGTGACCTGCGGCAGCGACGGCTGGCTCAGCGGCGACAGCCAGCTAACGCAGCTGGGCAAAGGCGGCGCCAAAAGCCGTCAGGTCAGCTTCGTGCAGGGTTTCCCGGTTTCCGGGCTGAACGGCAAAGCGATTGGTCGCGATACGCAGATCACCACCGTCAACAACGAGCGTATGGTGCTGAGCGACGAGCGTTCGCCGCAGAGCTGGATGATCGTGCCTTACGCGCCCGCGCTGAACGGCTGGCAGGCTGACGGCACCGTGGTGGTGGCGATAAGCCAGCAGGAAGCCAGCGATGCAAGTATCCTGAAGGCGCGCCTGGACGAAGTCCGTAAGGTCTGGTCGCCCTATCTGGCCGACGGCGCGGTGATCGTCAAGCTGGTGGATGAAATCCATCCGCAGCTGAAAGATCCGGCCGCCGGTGCTTACCGGACGCTTAACTGACCCCTGTGCCCGAGGAAAGCTATGAAATCTCTGACTCAACTGATGTCCGGCGCCACGCTGTTGGAAACCCTGGCGCGCGTCGAAAGCGATATCAAAAGCCGCCCGGCAGATGCCGACCTGCGCGCCGCCTTCGTACAGCTGCTCTGTCTGGCGGGCCACTGGCCGCGCGCCAAAACCCAGCTGAAATCCTGGCTGGCTTTAAAGCCGCAGGCAAAGCCCACGGTTACGCTGCTGGAGCAGGCCATTACGGCAGAAATCCAGCGAGCGGCGGTCTTTGAAGGCCTGGCGATGCCGAGAATGCCCGGCGAGGCGTTCGCCTGGGCGGAAGCGTTACTGAAGGCGCTGCGTAAAGAGCATGCCGAAGAGGCCGATGAGTTACGCGCGGCGGCTTTTGCGGCGGCGCAGGCCAACCCGGCCCGTGTCACCATGCAGGACGAGCAGACGCAGACCGTGGCATGGCTGATCGACGGCGACGGGCGTCTCGGCCCGATTTGTGAGCTGATCGTTAACGGCCATTACACCTGGCTGCCGTTCGCCGCCGTGCGCGAAATGCGTTTTCAGCCGCCGGCGAGCGTCACCGATCTGGTCTGGCGGCACACGGCCGTCACGCTAATCGACGGCAGCGAACAGGTTTGCCAGCTGCCGGTGCGCTATCCGTTTGCCGATACGGCCGAAGACAACCTGCGGCTGGCCGCCGTCACCGAGTGGACGCCGCTGGACGACCAGCAGTTTATCGGCCACGGTCAGAAAACCTGGCTGAGCGAAGAGCAGGATTTTCCGCTGCTGAGCCTGGCGCATATTGTCTTTGCAGCGGAAGCCGACGATGAGTGACGGTCGCGATTTGCTGCACGGCGGTTTTCGCCAGCGCGGCAGGGAGACGATGACGGCGCGCGATAAAATGCAGCCGTCGCTGCTGGACAGGCTGACCGACAACGCGCCGGATAAGCCGCAGGAAGCCCCCGGCAGCCGCGTGATTTCGCACGCCACGCTGAAGCGCAACGTTCTGCGTGATTTGCAGTGGCTGTTCAACAGCATCAACAACGAAGCGCAGCAGGATCTTTCGCCGTTTCCGCACGTGCAGCGCTCCGCTTATAACTTTGGCGTTGCGCCGCTGGCCGGACAGCGTATGTCCGATATCGAACTGGCCGACATCCAGCGCAAAATCACCAACTCTATTTTGTACTTTGAGCCGCGCATTCTGCCGGCGGGGCTTCAGGTGCGCTGCATATCAGACACCAGCTCGCTCAGCCTGCACAACATGCTGTCGATTGAAATCAAAGGGCGGCTCTGGTGCGTGCCTTATCCGCTGGAGTTTCTGTTCCGCACCGATCTGGATTTAGAAAACGGCCATTTTGAACTGAAAGACGTAGGGTAATTATGGACAGCAAACTGCTCGATTATTACAACCGTGAACTGGCGTACCTGCGCGAAATGGGGGCGGAGTTCGCCGAACGCTATCCCAAAGTCGCCGGACGGCTGGGCATGAGCGGCATTGACGTGGCCGATCCCTATGTCGAGCGGTTGATGGAGGGCTTCGCCTTTCTGACCTCGCGCGTGCAGCTGAAAATGGACGCCGAGTTCCCGCGCTTTTCGCAGCGGATGCTGGAGATGATCGCGCCCAACTATCTTTCGCCCGTGCCTTCAATGGCGATTGCTGAACTGCATCCCGACGGTAAAAAAGGGGATATCAGCGGCGGTTTCATGGTGCCGCGCGGCACCATGATGGACAGCCAGATGCTGAAAAAAAGCGGCGTCACCTGTAGCTACGCCACGGCGCACGACGTGATGCTGCAACCGCTGCGCATCGCTCACGTGGAGCTGGGCGGCGTGCCGGCGGATATCCCGCTTGGCAGCATGGGGCTGAGCCAGCGCGGTGCGGTCAGCGCGCTGCGTATCCGCCTGGAGTGCTTTAGCGAAGTGGCGCTGAGCCATCTGACCCTGAAAGATCTGATGTTTTTTCTCAGCGGCCCGGACATTCAGGCGCAGCAGCTGCTGGAGCTGATGATGCAGCACACGGTCGGCAGCTTTTGCCAGACGGTGGAGCCGCAGCCGCAGCGGGTCGTGCTGGGCGACGACGCGCTGAAGCAGGAGGGCTTTGCGGCTAACCAGGCGCTGCTGCCGGAAGATCTGCGCAACTTTGACGGTTACAGGCTGCTTCAGGAATATTTCGCTTTCCCTGCGCGCTTCCAGTTTGTCAGCATCAGCGGCCTGGGCGAGCTGCCTTCACGCTGTGGGCCAGAGGTAAAAGCCTTTGAGATCGTCCTGCTGCTGGACAAGGCTGACGCGGCGCTGGAGCGGACGATCGACAAAAGCCATCTGGCGCTGCACTGTACGCCGGTTATCAACCTGTTCCCGAAAGCGGCGGAGCGGCAGAAAATCAGCGAAGGCGTGCATGAATATCATCTGGTGGTCGATAACATTCGCCCGCTCGACTACGAGATTTACTCGGTGCAGAAGCTGTACGCCACGGGCGACAGGCAGCAGGGCGAGCAGGTGTTCCGGCCTTTCTGGAGCACCTTCAGCCGTGACGAAGGCGACTACGGCGCTTATTTTTCGCTGCGCCGCGAGCAGCGCACGCTGTCTGAACGCGCGCAGCGTTACGGTACGCGCACCGGCTATATCGGATCCGAAGTCTTTCTTTCGCTGGTGGATGAGCGCCAGTCGCCGTGGCGCGACGATCTGACCCATCTGACGGCAGAAGTTTTGTGCACCAGTCGCGATCTGCCGCTGATGCTGCTGGCGCAGGATCAGGGCAACTTTATGATGGCGGACTCGGTGCCGGTCAGCCAGCTGACGCTGCGCAAAGGCCCAACGCCGCCGCGTCCGGCGCTGGCGGAAGGCATGGCGACCTGGCGGCTGATCAGCCATTTGCAGCTGAATTATTTAAGCCTGATGGACAGCGACGACGGCCAGGGCGCCACGGCGCTGCGCCAGCTGCTGGGGCTGTATGCCAATCTGGCGGAAGCGCCGGTGGCCCGGCAGATTGAAGGCATTCGCCACTGTCGGCTCAAACCGGTCAGCCGTCGGGTGCCGGAACCCGGCCCGATCGTGTTCGCGCGCGGCATCGGCATTGAGCTGAGCGTCGACGAGCAGGCGTTTTCCGGCGCCAGCCCGTGGCTGCTGGGCAGCGTGCTGGAGCAGGTCTTCGCCAGGCTGGTCGCCATCAACAGCTTTACCGAGCTGACGCTGACCAGCCAGCAGCGCGGCGAGGTCGGCTACTGGCCCGCGCGCATGGGCAAAAGGGCGCTGATATGAACGTGCTGCGCATTCGCAAAACGCAGCGGCTGCCGGAGGCGTTCTGGTCGGGCGTGACGCAGGCACCGTGGCGCTACGACCTGTTTCAGCTGCTGCGCAGGCTGGACGCACAGGGCGGCGAGCGCTATCCGCTGGGCCGCGCGCCGCTGCCGCGCCATGAGCCGTTGCGCATCGGTCAGGAGCCGTCGCTGGCCTTCGCGCCCGCCACGCTGTCAAAGGCCGGCCCGCGCGACAACAGCTCGCTGCACGACATCTCAATTTTAAGCTTCGGCCTGTTTGGCCCGAACGGCCCGCTGCCGACGCACCTGACGGAGTACGCCCGCGAGCGCATTATTCATCATCAGGATCGCAGTATGTCGGCCTTTGCCGACCTGTTTCACCATCGGCTGACGCTGCTGTTTTACCGCGCCTGGGCCGACGCGCAGCCAACGGTATCGCTGGATCGGGAAGACAATCAGCGCTTCGATCGTTATCTGGCGAGCCTGATCGGCATGGGCCAGCCGGGCCAGCTGGCAAAAGGCAGCCTGAGCGATCACGCGCGCTTTGCGGTGGCCGGGCATTTAACCCGCCACGCGCGCGACGTCGAAGGCCTGCAAAAGATCCTCAGCCACTATTTTAAGGTGCCGGTCAGGCTGGTGGGAAACGTGCCGCACTGGCTGCCGATCGACAGCCGCGAGCGGGCGAAGCTGGGCGCGGGCCGCCACGCGCCGAAGCTGGGCGAATCGATGTTTCTGGGCGTGGCGGTGCGTGACGTGCAGCATAAGTTCCGCATCGAGCTGGGGCCGATGCCGCTGGAAACCTATAACCGCTTTCTGCCGGGCGAGGCCTGGACTCTTGCGCTGCGCGACTGGGTACGGCAATACCTGGGCATTGAATATATCTGGGAGCTGAAGCTGATCCTGGCGGCGGAAGAGGCCAAAGGGATCCGGCCCGGCGACGCAACCCGGCTCGGCTTTAACAGCTGGCTCGGCCATTTAAAAAGCGGCGAGCCGCTGCGCGATCTGACCTTCAGCCCGGAACCGGCGGAGCAGGTCGCTGCCAGATAACGTTTTGTTAAAACCCGCACGACCTCGACAGAGAAAGTCACTTTTTCCGGCCGCCTTGCCGAACCGGGCCGCTCGCTTATCGGGCTTGTTCTTTACGGCTCCCTGTTTTAACCGTCATCTACTTACCGAGAACAACCATGTCAGAAATCAGCCGCGCCGTACTGTTCGGCAAACTGGACACGCTGTTATTTACCTCGCTGGAAAGCGCCACCGCCTTCTGCAAGCTGCGCGGCAATCCCTATGTGGAGCTGGTGCACTGGCTGCATCAGCTGATGCAGCAGCAGGAAGGCGATCTGCAACAGGCGATCCGCTATTTTTCACTGGATGAAGAGGCGCTGACGCGCGATATCGTCGGGGCGCTGGATCGTCTGCCTCGCGGCGCCAGCGCGGTGTCGGATCTGTCCGAACATATCGACAGCGCGGTTGAGCGCGCCTGGGTGTACGGCTCGCTGAAGTTCGGCGTGCAGCAGATCCGTGGCGGCCATCTGCTGATTGGCCTGCTGAAAACGTTCAATCTGGCCAACGTGCTGAAAAGCATTTCGCCGCAGTTTGGCCGTATCAGCGCCGATACGCTGCTGGAGCAGTTCGACAGCGTGTTCGCCAACAGCAAGGAGAGCAGCATCACCGCCGCGCCCGTCCAGGAGGGTGCCGTGCCGCAGCAAAAAAGCACGCTGGCACAGTACGCGCAGGATCTGACGGCGCGCGCGCGCGAAGGCAAGATCGATCCGATCGCCGGACGCGATGAAGAGATCCGCCAGATGGTGGATATCCTGATGCGTCGCCGCCAGAACAACCCGCTGCTGACCGGCGAAGCGGGCGTCGGCAAAACGGCGGTGGTGGAAGGCCTGGCGCTGCGCATGGCGGCAGACGACGTGCCGGAGCCGCTACGCAACGTGCAGCTGTGGCTGCTGGATATCGGTATGTTGCAGGCCGGCGCGGGCATGAAAGGCGAATTTGAGGCGCGGCTTCAGGCGCTGATCAATGAAGTGCAGTCCAGCCCGACGCCGATCATCCTGTTTATCGACGAGATCCACACGCTGATCGGCGCGGGCGGCCAGCAGGGCACGGGCGATGCCGCCAACCTGTTAAAACCCGCGCTGGCTCGCGGCCAGCTGCGCACTATCGGCGCGACCACCTGGGCGGAATACAAAAAATATATCGAGAAAGATCCGGCGCTGACCCGGCGTTTCCAGACCGTGCAGGTGCAGGAGCCGGACGAAGAGAAAGCGCTGCTGATGCTGCGCAGCACCGTCACCACGCTGGAGAAGCACCATCGCGTCCTGCTGCTGGATGAGGCCGTGGCGGCGGCGGTGAAGCTTTCGCATCGCTATATTCCGGCACGCCAGCTGCCCGACAAAGCCGTGGCGCTGCTGGATACCGCCTGCGCCCGCGTCGCCGTCAGCCAGAGCGCGCAGCCGCCGCAGCTGGAAGACTGCCTGCACCGCATCCACGCGCTTTCGATTGAAAAAGAGATAGCGGAGCGCGAGGCGAAAGTGGCGATTGGCGATGCGTCCCGGGCGGCAAAAATCAGCGAGCAGCTGGCTGCGCTAGGCCGCCAGCGCGATGAACTGACGGCACGCTGGCAGAGCGAACGCGGGCTGGTGGACGCCATTATCGCGCTGCGCGAGCGGCTGCATAAGGATGATGCGGAAGATGTCACCGCCCTTCAGCAGCAGCTCGCAGAGCAGCAGCAGCAGCTGAAAACGCTACAGGGCGAAGCGCCGCTGTTGTTTGCCGCCGTCGATGCCAACGTGGTCGCCGCTGTAGTTGCCGACTGGACCGGCATCCCGCTGGGCCGCATGATGAAAAACGAAATCGACGCGGTGCTGAAGCTGGCCGACACGCTGAACGAGCGCGTGATTGGTCAGCGCCATGGCCTGGATCTGATCGCCAAACGCGTGCGCACCTCCCGCGCGCGGCTGGACGACCCGAATAAGCCGGTCGGCGTCTTTATGCTTTGCGGCCCGTCCGGCGTCGGCAAAACCGAAACCGCGCTGGCGCTGGCCGAAACGCTCTACGGCGGCGAGCAGAACATTATCACCATCAATATGAGCGAGTTTCAGGAAGCGCACACCGTTTCTACGCTGAAAGGCGCGCCGCCGGGCTATGTCGGCTATGGCGAAGGCGGCGTGCTGACCGAGGCCGTGCGCCGTCGTCCTTACAGCGTGGTGCTGCTGGACGAAATCGAGAAGGCGCATCCCGACGTGCATGAAATTTTCTTCCAGGTCTTTGATAAAGGCTGGATGGAAGATGGCGAAGGGCGTCATATCGACTTCCGCAACACGCTGATTATTCTGACTTCCAACGTCGGCACGCAGCTTATCAGCGCCATGTGCGCCGATCCGGAACTGATGCCGGAACCGGACGCGCTGGCGGGCGCGCTGCGCGGGCCGCTGCTGGAGGTTTTCCCGCCGGCTTTGCTGGGCCGTCTGCTGGTGGTGCCTTATTATCCGCTGAGCGACGACATGCTCGCCAGCATTGTGCGGCTACAGCTAAAGCGCATCCAGCAGCGTCTGGCGCAGAACCACGGCATCGTCTCCGAGGTGGATGACAGCGTGATTGCACGCATCGTTCAGCGCTGCACCGAGGTAGAATCCGGCGGCCGTATGGTCGATGCCATCCTTACCAACACGCTGCTGCCGCAGATGAGCCAGCTGCTGCTGGACGCACACCGGCGTGAAGAGCAGTACCAGCGCCTGCGGGTAACCCTGCACGACGGCGAGTTCCAGTGTCAGTTTGAGGCGTAAGCCGCAATTAAGAGAGTTGTCCAATATGTCAGAACAAGATATTCCGCGAGCCATTCCTGGCGCTCTGCCGGTGGGCTACCGCTTTAACGAGTTTGAAATTAAAGAGGTCATCGGCGGCGGCGGCTTCGGTATCGTCTATCGCGCCTGGGATCATCAGCTTGAACGCACCATCGCCATCAAAGAGTTTATGCCCGCCTCGCTGGCGGTGCGCAGCGACGATCTGACGTTGGTACTGCGCAGCGAGCGCTTCAGCAAAACGTTTCACGCCGGGCTGAACAGCTTTATTCAGGAGGCGCGCCTGCTGGCCCGCTTTAATCATCCGAATTTGCTGCACGTGCTGCGCTTTTGGGTGCAGAACGATACCGCCTATATGGGCACGGCGTTCTATACCGGCACCACGCTGTCGCAGCTGCACAGCCGCCGCCCGGAGATGATTAGCGAAGCCTGGATCCGCTGCCTGCTGCCGCCGCTGTTCGGCGCTATCAATACTATCCACCGCGAAGGCTATCTGCATCGCGATATCTCGCTGGATAATATCCAGATCCAGGAAAACGGCGTGCCGGTGCTGCTGGACTTCGGTTCCGCCCGCAAGGCTATCGGCAACCTTTCTGATGAAACCGAAACCATGCTCAAGCCGGGCTTTGCGCCGATTGAGCAGTACAGCGACGACAACGAGAGCGAGCAGGGCACCTGGACCGATATCTATGCGCTAGGCGCAGTGCTGCATACGCTGATTGTTGGCTCGCCGCCGCCGGTCAGCGTGGTGCGCAGCATCGAGGATAACTATAAGCCGCTGGTGCAGCAGAAGCCCGCCGGCTACTCGCTGCCGCTGCTGCACGCGATTGACCGCGCGCTGGCGCTGCAACCGGAAGATCGGCCGCAGACCATAGACGAGCTGGCGGCGCTGATGGCGCTTTCCGCCAGCGATATCAGTGAAATCGTTGAGGTGAAGGTCAGCGGGCCTGGCACCATGCTGGTGCCGGTAGAAGAAGAGCAGGCTGCGCCAAAAGCCGCCGGGCTGAAGCGCTTTATGGTGCCTGGCCTGATTGCCGCAGGCGTGCTGGTGGGGATTGGCGTGGGCGCGCTGATGGCGGGCGGCGGCAGCGACGATGCGCCGCAGACGGCCGCCACGAATGCGCCAGCGGCAACTTCTGCGCCTGAGGTGACTTCTGTGCCAGCAGTAACGCCAACGGCCTCTCAGCCGCCAGCGGAAACGGCGAAGGCCGCCGAACCTGCGCCACCGCCGGAGCCTGTCGCCCAGGTCTATATCAAGCTGCTGCCGGGCGATAAAGTAGCGATGAACGGCAATCCGCAGGCGCTGGTGCCGTCGCCGAACGGCTTCGCTATGCTGCAGCTGCCGCCGGGCGATTACCGCTTCAGCATCAGCAACAGCGGCCAGACCCGCGATCAGCGCATTACCGTCGATCGCGAAGGCGTATGGCTGCTGAACCCGCAAAGCTGAGGCCGCGCGCGCCGCTCAGTTCCTGTCCATTCCTTATCCGCCCGGCGTCCAGCCGGGCCTGCCAGTCCGGGAAATTACTATGTTTGATCGTATCACCGTCATCCTGCCGGTCGAGGGCCTGCTGTTCTGGAAGCTCAGCGGCCGGGAGAAGCTCGCCGACGCCTTTGAGTTCACCGTAGAGCTGCTGAGCCCCGACGCGCGCCTCGACCGCAAAACGCTGCTGGGCCAGCCGGTTACCGTGTGCATCCCCACGCAGGGCATGGGCACGCGCTACCTGAACGGCAAAATCACCCGCGCCGGGGTCTACAGCCAGGAGCTGAACGGCACGCGCTACGCGGTGTACCGCCTGAGCATGGAGCCGGACCTGTGGCCGATGAAGCGCGACCGCAACCTGCGCATCTTCCAGGGGCAGACGGTGGTGCAGATAATCAAAACGCTGCTGGACGAGTACGGCGTGACGGTGGAGGACCGGCTGACGGGCAGCTACCGGGTGTGGGAGTACTGCGTGCAGTACCAGGAGAGCAGCTTTGACTTTATCAGCCGGCTGATGGAGCTGGAGGGGATTTACTACTTCTTCCGCCACGAGGCGGACAGGCACACGCTGGTGCTGGCGGACAGCGCGCGGCAGCACCAGCCTTTTCCGGGCTACGGGGTTATTCCGTACCACGCGACGCCGTCGGGCGGCAGCACCTCCGCCGAGGGCATCAGCGTGTGGGAGATGGAGGACAGCGTGACGCCGGGCATCTACAGCATAGACGACTACGACTTCCGCAAGCCGAACGCGTGGATGCTGCAGGCGCGGCAGAACCCGGCGTCGCCGGCGCCGGGGCAGATAGACGTGTACGACTGGCCGGGGCACTTCGTGGACCACGACCACGGGGAGCACTACGCGAAAATCCGCCAGGAGGTGTGGCAGGTGGAGCACCAGCAGATAAGCGCGGTGGGCACGGCGCTGGGGCTGGCGCCGGGGAACACCTTCACGCTGCTGAACGCGCCGTTCTTCAGCGACAACGGCGAGTACCTGACGGTAAGCGCGTACTACGACTTCGAGGAGAACCGCTACGCCAGCGGGGGCGAGGGCGGCACGAAGCACAATATCGCCATCGGGGTTATCCCGTCGGCGGTGACGTTCCGTGCGGCGCCGGAAACGCCGTGGCCGCGCACGCACGGGCCGCAGACGGCGAAGGTGGTGGGGCCGAAGGGCGAATCCATCTGGACGGATAAGTACGGGCGCATCAAGGTGAAGTTCCACTGGGACCGTCTGGCGAAGGGGGACGACACCAGCTCGTGCTGGGTGCGCGTGTCGAGCGCCTGGGCGGGCCAGGGGTATGGAAGTATCCAGATACCTCGCGTAGGTGATGAAGTGGTGATCGACTTCATCAACGGCGATCCCGATCGACCAATGGTAACGGGCCGCGTCTATAACGAAGGGAACATGCCACCATGGGGATTACCGGCGGCCGCAACCCAGATGGGATTTTATAGCCGTAGTAAGGATGGACATAAAGATACCGCCAACGCGCTGCGCTTTGAGGACAAAGCCGGTCACGAACAGATTTGGATCCATGCGGAAAAAAACATGGATACGGAAGTCGAGAGCTGTGAAACGCACCACGTGGGCGTCGATCGTCTGAAAGCGATTGGCCGTGACGAAAAAGTCACGATAAAGCGCAATCATCTGACGGAAACGGGTGAAAAACACGTCGTTAATGTCGGCAAGGATGAAACTGTGCTGACCATGGACAAAGAGGGTAATGCGCTGCTTGAGGCCAATACCAGCATTAAATTAAAGGTGAAAGACAACTATATATTGATTTCGCCCGACACCATTGAAATTCAGGTAAAATCAGGGGATCTTCACGCCGAAAGCGAATTACAGGCGCTGTTTAAAGGCAACGAACTGACCACGGTAGGCGACGGTAAAAATACCGAGATGAAAGCGAACGACACGGTAAGTATTACCGGAACGAACGTGGCTGATATCAAAGGCGCGATGGTTAAAATTAACAGTTAATGGCTGAGGAAAAATAAGTATGGGTATGCCTGCGGCCAGAGCATCCATCGATAAAGCCGCTCACGATGGCCCAATTCAGTGCGGGAGTCCTGACGTTATCATTGGAGGATTTCCTGCTGCCCGTAAAGGTGATTCGTTTTCCTGTACGCAGCACGGCAGCGGCATTATTGTCGGTGGTTCCGGCAGCGTGCTGGTTAACGGCGTATCGCTCGCCCGCCAGGGCGATAAAACCCAGTGTAACGCTGGCGGCGCATCAGCTCCTGCAAAACCTAAACCTGCGGCTCCGCAATACTGGGGCGGCTCGCTGGCTAAAAAGGCCGGTGAAGACGGTAAAATACATGGCGATCATTATGATGGTCGTATATTAAGCATCTGGAATAACGAAGAAGATAAAACGGAAGATGGACACTATGACACGGCTTCAATGGGCGTGGCATTAGAAGATTTAACGCTTGGCAATATGCAGAGCACGGATGTTCTGAAAGGAGAGTTGAGAAATAAAATAGGCGTGGTAAACGTCAATAGCACGGATTACGGATATTCGACTGATTTATCAGGGTTTAATACGGTAGCGACGGCGACTGGCGCGCAGTATGGTGCAACAGGCGCGTTAGGAAATCAGGGAACGCTATATTTAGGTGCTACGGGGGATGTCACATTAGGCACTGCCGAGGCCAAGGCCATCAGCGAATTTTATACGGGTGATAAAGGACGTTATGGTTTTTCTGGTGAGGTGGGCGCCGAGGCTGCAGCAGTAAAAGGAGAGCTGACAGGGAATGTTGATTTATATGGTATTTTGGTAACGGGTGGTAAAGTTGGTGGGAGTGCAGGGGCCGTTGGTGCCTCTGCTGGAGTAACCGGATATTGGGATGAGACAGACTATTCGGTGAATGTTAAAGCTTCAGGTGAATTAGCTTTAACTGTGGGCGTGAAAGTTGATGTGGATTTTAAACTTTCTTTTAAAAAGATAATAAGTTGGGGCTTTAAAGAAGGCGATGAGAAAAATATACCGGAGAAAAATGGCGATGGGGTAATTAGTACTGGTTGTAATACAGTGCTAATAGGTGATTGACTTTTAAATCGGTGGGTTAAGTATGTCTTGGTTAGGTTTTCTTATATTTTTAGCTATTTCTCTATGGTATGTGTGGAATGGAAAAGACAGTTTTTCTAAAAAAGATTGGTTTTTGTTTGCAGCTAAAGTAATTGGTGTATTAATTGGAACTGCTCTGTTTGGCAGGCTAATGTATAACATGATAACTTCATGGCACTTTATGCCCATGTCTGACGCAAAAAAACTCACTGCCTCTTTAGGCGGAGCATGTATCGCGGTACTTGGCAGTAAATTCTTGATAGTAGCACTTTGTTCCATCTTTTCAAATATCATGGGGTTTCATAAGGAATATAATACACAGAACTATGAAAAATTATCATCTTTTTCGAAAAGTGTTTCTCCGTCACTTCTTCTTTTCGTAAAGTGTTTAGTTTCCGCAGCATCTGCATTGATGCTTTATGGGATTTGGTTAGGTAGATAAAAAGGAGGGGGTTATGAGCAATTACATCAGCTACGACTTTCCGCTTGCCTCTCCTTTTACTAAAGAGGAAATGCAGCAGCGTTACTGGAAGTGTCTTTACACCTCTTCCAGTGAGAAGATGCTGCACTATTGGGTAGCTTTACCGCAAAGCCTGAAACCTGCTGAAATCAAACCGGTGGACTTCCCGGAAGTAGGGTTGGTGAATATTGGTCGTTATATTACATCCGATGATACGCCTTATCTTGAGGTTTGGGCAGCTTATGAGCGATGCGAGTGGGAAATGAACGCATCTGACTGGCTGTTCAAAAAGCTGTCCATTATGGGTGAAAAGATCCTGCACCAGCGTATAATTAATAATCCCAACGGTAGCGGCAAGTTTGCAGATGTGTTAACAGTCAAAGTTCATGCCTCTGGTGATGAAGTCATCTCGCGCTATACCATACAAAAAGATTACAATCCTGCGGAAGGCGGCGGGAATTACTTCCTTTTGAAAGCTTCCTGCGCTTCACGAGATTATGCTGCGCTGGCTGATGATATCTTTTTTGTCGTGGTTAACTGGGATCTCTTAAATCGTAGCAATCTGGCGCTGGCTGAATTATTAACTACCGTTAATCTGGGAGCAGGAAGTTCGTTTAAAGTACCGTTATCCTGGAAAGCTAAAGTTATTTCAGAAAACAGAATGCTCATAGAGCATACTATCGAAAATATTAATTATGGTGCGATAAATTTATACTTTTATCCTGACACTGTGGTTCACTCGGCAGAAGAAATTTTTGATAAATGTGCCGAGCGTTTTCATCAACAGGATAATGGAATAACACTGGTAGCAAACGAGCTGGAGCCCATCCAAAATGATTTTAACAGCAATCTGAATATTGATTTATTCACGTGCACGGGTGAGATCACCAGCAGAGATGACCATATGCGCGCTTTTTATCAGGCATACGTTTTCAATAAAAATAACGTATGGGCATATATAGAATTAGTTGGCAGGCATCGTAACGTAAAAGACTATCATTTTGAAGAAAATAAGCGATGCCTGGAAATTATTTTCTCTACCATGCAGATCTCGGCTCATTAAGTTGATGTCTGTCTTTTAGACACCAATACGATAACCCTGCTCTTAAAAACACACTCCGTCTGACCCTACTAAATCTTATCCGCCCGGCGTCCCGCCGGGCCTGCCAGTCCGGGAAATTACTATGTTTGATCGTATCACCGTCATCCTGCCGGTTGAGGGCCTGCTGTTCTGGAAGCTCAGCGGCCGGGAGAAGCTCGCCGACGCCTTTGAGTTCACCGTGGAGCTGCTGAGCCCCGACGCGCGCCTCGACCGCAAAACGCTGCTGGGCCAGCCGGTTACCGTGTGCATCCCCACGCAGGGCATGGGCACGCGCTACCTGAACGGCAAAATCACCCGCGCCGGGGTCTACAGCCAGGAGCTGAACGGCACGCGCTACGCGGTGTACCGCCTGAGCATGGAGCCGGACCTGTGGCCGATGAAGCGCGACCGCAACCTGCGCATCTTCCAGGGGCAGACGGTGGTGCAGATAATCAAAACGCTGCTGGACGAGTACGGCGTGACGGTGGAGGACCGGCTGACGGGCAGCTACCGGGTGTGGGAGTACTGCGTGCAGTACCAGGAGAGCAGCTTTGACTTTATCAGCCGGCTGATGGAGCTGGAGGGGATTTACTACTTCTTCCGCCACGAGGCGGACAGGCACACGCTGGTGCTGGCGGACAGCGCGCGGCAGCACCAGCCTTTTCCGGGCTACGGGGTTATTCCGTACCACGCGACGCCGTCGGGCGGCAGCACCTCCGCCGAGGGCATCAGCGTGTGGGAGATGGAGGACAGCGTGACGCCGGGCATCTACAGCATAGACGACTACGACTTCCGCAAGCCGAACGCGTGGATGCTGCAGGCGCGGCAGAACCCGGCGTCGCCGGCGCCGGGGCAGATAGACGTGTACGACTGGCCGGGGCACTTCGTGGACCACGACCACGGGGAGCACTACGCGAAAATCCGCCAGGAGGTGTGGCAGGTGGAGCACCAGCAGATAAGCGCGGTGGGCACGGCGCTGGGGCTGGCGCCGGGGAACACCTTCACGCTGCTGAACGCGCCGTTCTTCAGCGACAACGGCGAGTACCTGACGGTAAGCGCGTACTACGACTTCGAGGAGAACCGCTACGCCAGCGGGGGCGAGGGCGGCACGAAGCACAATATCGCCATCGGGGTTATCCCGTCGGCGGTGACGTTCCGTGCGGCGCCGGAAACGCCGTGGCCGCGCACGCACGGGCCGCAGACGGCGAAGGTGGTGGGGCCGAAGGGCGAATCCATCTGGACGGATAAGTACGGGCGCATCAAGGTGAAGTTCCACTGGGACCGTCTGGCGAAGGGGGACGACACCAGCTCGTGCTGGGTGCGCGTGTCGAGCGCCTGGGCGGGCCAGGGATTCGGCGGCGTGCAGATCCCGCGCGTCAACGACGAGGTGGTGATCGACTTTATCAACGGCGATCCGGACAGGCCGATCGTGACGGGCCGCGTGTACAACGAGGCGAGCATGCCGCCGTGGGCGCTGCCCGGCGCGGCAACGCAGATGGGCTTTTTAAGCCGCTCGAAGGACGGCACGCCGGACAACGCCAACGCGCTGCGCTTTGAAGACAAGGCGGGCGAGGAACAGGTGTGGATCCAGGCGCAGAAGAATATGGATACCAATATCAAAAACGATGAAACCCACACGGTAGGCGGTAATCAGACGGTATCCGTTAATAAAGATTTTACCAGCACGGTAAGCGGCGCTTACGTGCAGAAAACACAGAAATCACGTAATGAACTGGTGGGAGGAGATTACGAGCTTTGGGCGCAGGATGGCTTGCAAATTGCCGCCGGACAAGGCATCAGCTTTGTTTCGGGGGAGAGCGTGCTGACGCTCGATCCCAACGGCACCATTTCGTTGCAATGCATTCAGTTCCAAATCAACGCCACCGGCAACGGACAAATCAATACCGGCGGCACGCTGGATCTGAATATCAGCACGCCAACGCCGGGCATCACGCCCGATCCAACACCGATGACTATCGGCTATGAGGTTCTTCAGGCCTTCGATAAAAAAGGAAGCAATTCATGAATTACATTTTATCCGAAGGCACGCTGACGTTACCTGAAGCGGTCCAGGAACAAAGCATCACCTTACTGAAACTGCCCAAAGCACGCGCCACGCTGGTCGTGACCCGAGCGTGGGATGTGCAGGAAGGCGAAGAAGCGCGCTATCTGCAACAGCAGTTGGAAAAAGTGAAACGCGATATGAAAAAATTCGCGGCTGAAAAAGTGCAGGAGGCGCTTTTCGGCGGCCTGCCTGCGCAGGAAGTGGCGATGCGTTTTGAAAACCAGGGTGTGGCGGTCGTGCAAAAGCTGCTGGTCGCCAGAACCGCTACGCATCTGATGACGTTGACCTTCAGCCGGGCAGGATCTTTCGATGCGGCTTCCCTGGCCGTCTGGCAAGATATTAAAAAAGGATTTATTCCTGCCGCAGGATCGGAGGCTTGAGTGATGTCCGATTCGATCGCAGCCCGTTTAGACGATCCTTTAGTGCACAGCTCCGCACTGGCGGATCTTGTCAGCGGATTAGTTGAAGGAGCTATCTATACCGGCATTTTAGCCGGCGCTGGCCTGCTGTTTGCCGTCAACCCGGTAGCCGGCGTCGCGGTTGGCGCGGCAGCCATGCTGGGTGCGATGGCATCCGGCTATCCTGAAAAATTGGGCAACAAAGCCAGCGACGCCGTTGACGGCCTGCTGGATACGCTGGGCATGCGCGGGCCGCCGGATGCGGTTATAACCAGCGGTTCTGATAACGTTAAGATCATGGGCAAACCGGCTGCACGCGCGGCAGGAACCGTAAGCCGTGCCTGGCTGGCTTCGCCGTCTGTCGGCAGCGAAGAAGCGCCGGGGCTGAAAGATATTGCCATGGCTGTGGCGGGCGGGATCGCTTCCACTATCCGTCATCCGGGCGATGCCGTGAGCGCCGCGCTGGATAAGGTCAGCCATCTTAACGCTGAATCGGTAGGCAACTGGTTTAGCAATCTTTGGGATGATTTGATTCAGCCGACCGTTGCCAGTGCCAGTCCTTATGCCACGCCAGCCAATAAAGATACCGTCGCCTGTACCAAAGGGCATCTGGCCGAGAATGCCAATTTTCTGGCGGAAGGCTCGAAAAAGGTGATGATCAACGGCCATCCTGCAGTGCGCAACGGGCATCGCAGCACCTGTGAAGCTACTGTTCAGGTCAGCGATAACCCGCGCGTGCGTATCGGCGGGGACAGCGTGGTGGTGCGCGATATTCGCAGCGGCAAAAACATGCTGGCCTATTTTATCGGCGGCCTGCTGAGCGGCGGTATCGGTAAAGAAGGGGCAAAACTGCTGGAACAGCTTTTTACCCGCATCGCCGCCCGGCGCGCGCTGCGGCAAATCACCTGTACGATCGTTTCTGAAGCCGGAGGAACGGTTGCCGCAGGCGCCATCTCCTCCGTGGCGATGCAGAGTTTTCACCCGGTTAACTATGCTACCGGGGCCAAGATCCTTGCCGGTCAGGACGATCTGGATTTTGTGCTGGAGGATCGTATCCCGCTTTACTGGCAACGCATCTATCACAGCCGCAACCTGACGACCGGTCTGCTGGGCACGGGCTGGATGCTGCCGTTTGAAACGCGTCTGCTCCGCTTTCGTCATCCGGACGGGACTTTCCAGTTTGCCTGGCGCGACATAACGGGTCAGGAGCTGGGACTGGGCGAGATTGCGCCAGGCGACGTGGTGCGTTTTGATGAAGAGGGCTTTACGCTGTTCTGCTCGCTGCAGGGCGTTATCGTCATGCAGACCGCCCAAGGCGAGTTTCATCTTTACGAGCCGGATCCGCAGCGTGAGGGTGAATGGCGAATCGGCCGCATTTATGACCGTCATGAAAACTGCCAGCATTTTAGCTGGAACGAAGCCGGACAGCTGACCGCCATTGCTGGCGATAACGAAGCGCTGGACGTGCGGCTGAGCTATGAACCGCAATATGGCCGACTGACGGCGCTGCATCAGGTGGTCGCCGGGGAATTATGTCCTCTGGTGAATTATCGCTATAACCCGCAGGGACAGCTGATTGCGGTGCAGGATGCTGATGGGGTTGAAACCCGCCGCTTCAGCTGGGATCGCGCCAGCGATCTGATGGCCTCGCACAGTTACGCCACCGGCCTGACCGTGGCCTACCAGTGGCAGCCAGCCCGCGATCCACGTTACTGGCGCGTATATGAGTATCAGGTGCTGGACGAACATCAGCATTGCCTGGAGCGCTGGCTGATCGATGCAGACGAAGAAGATCGCAGCGCAAACGTGACCTGTTTTTCTGGCGGCACCACGCAGCATCGCTGGGACGAGCTTTGTCGTATTACCGACTATATCGACAGCTATGGCGCGCACTGGCGATACCGCTGGGCGGAGCAGGGCGACCTGCTAATGGCTACCCTTGCGCCGGGCGATCGGGTCTGGACCTATGACTACGATGAACGCGCCAATCTGTCGATGGTGCGCGATCCGCTGGGTCAGACCACTACGACCCTCTGGCATCCATCCTATGCGTTTCCGTTAAAAGAGGTGCAGCCCGACGGTGCCGTGTGGCAATACGAGTACAACGACGCCGGAGATGTTGTAGCCGTAACCGATCCGCTCGGCGGTACCAGCCGTTTTACCTGGAACGAGCAGGGCGATTTAATCACGCGCACCGACGCGCTGGACAACATGCATCGCTTCTGGTGGAACGAGCGCGGGCAGCTCCGGCGCGACGAGGACTGCTCCGGCAACCAAAGTTATCGTCTGTATGATGATGCGGGAAGGTTGCTGAGCAGCACGGACGCGGAAGGCAACACTACGCGTTATCGCTGGAGCGCTGCGGGTCGTCTGCAGTGCCTGACGCGTCCTGACGGACGTGAAACGGAATATGAATACGATCGCGCCGGCATGCTGGTTGGCGAGAACGTCGACAGCTTTTCAGAGCGGCACGTGGCCCGTAACGTGCGCGGGCAGATCGTCAGCCAGACCGATCCAGCAGGGCATATTACCCGCTATCAGTACGATCGCTTTGGACGGATGACGGCGTTAATCAATCCAAACGGCGATCGCTGGCAGTTCGAGTATGACAACAGCCAGCGCCTGCTGGCGCAGATTGACTACGCGGGGCGTCGCAAAAGCTATGGTTATGACGAGCTGGGCCAGGTTACGGAAGTCGTACAGCATCCGTTGTCTGTTGAAGGCGAAAACCTGCCGCCTCACCGCACGCAGTTTGAATATGATGAAGTCAGTCGCCTGACGGTGAAAACTACGCAGCAGCACCGTACCGAATATCACTACGGCCCGGACTGCGTGGAAGTCAGAAAGATAGCGCTGACGGAATGGGAGAAGGCACGAGCTGAAGGCCGTGAGGCAGAAGCCGAAGTACTGACCTTAACCAGCGACGCGCTGGGCAACCTGCTCAGCGAAGAGAACAGCGGCGGGCTGTTCACGCATCAGTATGACGCGCTGGGCAACCTGACCGGCAGCACGCTGCCGGACGGGCGCGAGCTGAACTGCCTGCGCTACGGCACCGGTCATCTGCTGCAGATGAACCTGAAAATGCACGGTAAGCAGAGCGAAATCGCGGGCTATCAGCGCGATAAGCTGCATCGTGAGATCGATCGCACCCAGGGCGCGCTGCATCAGGAGACGCGCTACGATCCTGTCGGGCGGATCGTGATGCGCCGCAGCGGCTTTATCGATCGTTCAGGCGTGGTGCTGGAGCGCCGCTATCGCTGGGATCGTCTGGATCAGGTGATGCAGCAGCTGGTGTCGGACAGCGCAACGCGGCAGAACGAGTGGGCAAACCAGCAGCAGCGCTTTGGCTATGATGCAACGGGGCAGGTCACGCGTGAAGTCCGCACCTATAAGGAAGAGCATTTCAGCTGGGACGCTGCCGGAAACCAGACCGACAGCCCGGGCGAAACCGTCTGGCGCAACCTGCTGCTCAGGCTGAAGGGTGCGCGCTGGCGCTACGACGGCTTTGGTCGCATGACGTGGCGGAAATCGTCTGCCGATGCCGTGGAGCAGCACTTCAGCTATGACGACGAGCACCGCGTCAGCGAAGTACGTTTCGACGGGCACAGGGAGTTCAGCCGTGCGGAATATCGCTACGACGCGCTGGGTCGCCGTACGCAAAAAATTCTGCATCGCCACGGAAGGGAAAAGGAAGTTATTTCGTTTCTGTGGAGCGGCATGCGGATGGTGGGCGAAAGCAGCAGCCTTCAGCCTGCGCGCAACACGCAGTACATCTACGGCGAAAACAGCTGGGAACCGCTGGCGCGCGTAGACAGCATCGGCGAACAGTCGGACATTTTCTGGTATCACACCGAACTGAACGGCCTGCCGGAACGGATGACCGACGAACACGGCGAGGTGGTATGGCGCGGCCGTTTCTCCACCTGGGGCGAAACGGAGCGCGAAAGCGTCACCGGCTTCCAGGCGGTACAGCAGAACCTCCGGTTTCAGGGGCAGTACCTGGACAGGGAGACGGGCCTTCATTACAATTTATTCCGCTATTACGATCCGGTGGGTGGGCGGTTTACCCAGGTTGACCCGATAGGGCTGGCGGGTGGGATTAATACTTATGGGTATGTGGGCGATCCGCTGGTTTGGGTTGATCCGCTGGGTTTAAACGGATGCTCCACTACCCTAGGCAAAAATATGATGGAATCTATGGGGCTATCGCGTTCAAGAAAATGGAAAGGATATCAGGCACATCATATTATACCAAAGGAATTAGCCAACCATCAGGCACTCCAAAAAATTAATTATTATATTGATAGTGCATCCAATGGAATATTCTTGCGGAAGGCTGATGATGTAACAAGTGCAATGTCAAGACATCAAGGTAACCATCATGGTTATACTGATGCAGTTAGGGATGCATTGGATAGGGTTGATTTAAATCAATCAGTTGATGAGGTATCCAGGCAAGTCACCATAATCCAGAACAAAGCCAGCCGCGGAATGATGAGTGGTGTTCCAATAAGATCCAAGGATATGTATAATGCTGACATCTTTGGCCGAGATATAACGCAGATTGGCAGGCAGCGAGTATATAGTTTGTGGACAGATATATTAGGGTGATAATATGATGAATCAGAAAGATTTTTATATGGAACCAATTTTATTTATCAATGATGCAAAATTTTTAGCAGGAACGAGAGAGCCGCTGAGTCAATTTGATTTAATTAGTGATCCTGAAGAGGCTAAGAAAATGCTCTTTGAGCAAGAGTTGCCTGATCCTTATGTCTACTGGGGCGACTTTTTTTCTGATTTAATATCGGATATTGTTCTTGATAAAAATTACAAACCAGCACAGAAAGATATATTAGAAGCATCAAAGTTATTGAAAAAAGATACAATCAAAGAAAATATAAGAAAAAGGAAAGCATATTTGCTCAGAAAAAAAAATGGGCTTGCTGGAAATGAAACCTATGATAATTTTTTGAATGATGTAAGTGATGAGGCTATTTATATGTTGAATATGGTGGCTACTCAGCGATATATTTATGGAGAGCAGGAAGGATCTATGTTGGAGGAAATTTACAAAATCTTAAGGCACGGATGTTTACCTTGTAACTTAAATAAAGATAAAAATATTTTTGTTATATTTAATCCAATTGACATAAAGTGATTATTAAGGAAAATTCAGATATGCCATATTTTTAATTGTGGCATATCGCTAAAGCGCAAAAGACAATGAATATTATATTAACTGCTCAATAGCTGAACTAAGGCATGGCCATAGGGTTTTCTATATCAATGTCGATAAAATTAATGACTTGAGTGTTATTAACCAAGAACTCGTGGCTGTTGGAGGATCGACATCAAACGGTCTCCCACTACTTTCAGACTGCCTCCGATCTGGCGCAAATTCCTCCTCTGCCAGCCGATTACCCATAATGTTCTCCAGCGCCGCTCTTGACCGGCTTCCAGGCGGTACAGCAGAACCTCAGATTCCAGGGACAGTACCTGGATCGTGAAAGCGGGCTGTACTACAGTCTTTTCCGATATTATGACCCGGTCAGCGGACGATTTACCCAGCCCGACCCAATAGGTTTGGCTGGCGGGATTAATACTTATGCCTATGTAACGGATCCTATAACATTTGTAGATCCGTTGGGGGGAAGGCTGTAGTGTTCGTGAAGGTGACGGTATAACTCATGACATTCAGCTTGTACTAATGCATAAGCATTATAAACAGACATTTGTTCATATTAAAGATGTCATTATAAGTGTGCAGAAAAATATATTTACGATACAACGCACAATGGCGGCTGCCAACAATTATGGGTTTGCGAATTAGCTCATCTGAGCCAACAGCGCCTGCCGCCTGACCCGAGCAACCTCCCGCTTCTACTGTTCAGGCGCAGCCACTATCTATCGGCGCCTGCTTATTTAATTTGCGAGCCGTCTCGCAAGAAAGAGCATCAACTATTTTTATTTAATTCAGCGGCAGTAATATAGCCCTCAGGAATAGCAAGCATTGAGGGAACAATATGAAAGTAATCACAGCCGTTCATCCGGGGATTATCCTGCGGGAATATCTGGGCGAGATAACGGTTTCTGAAGCCGCCGCCGCGCTGGATATCACCTGCGAGACGCTTTCCAGCCTGCTAAGCGGGCGGTCAGGTATTAACGCCGATATGGCGCTGAGGCTGGAGGTCGCGTTGGGAACCAGCCCCGTTATGTGGTTAGCGATGCAGGCTGGATATGATTTGCTGATAGCGTCTCAGCAGCGCCGGCCCTATATTAAGCCCCTGATAAAACCCGTGCAGTGTCATTAGGATTGCCGAATTTTAATAATTGAATAAAGCCGGGGGATTTAAGGGGTAATTAAAGGGTAATTAAAGGGTAATTAAAGGTGTAATTAAAGGGTAATTAAAGGGTAATTAAAGGGTAATTGAAGGGTAATTAAAGGGTGGTTAAGGGGTAATTACAGGGCTGATTGCTAAGTGACTGCTCCGTTATAGATGGTTTATCCTTATTATTTCTTGTATTTTTTTATTATTTGTAGCAGGTTAATATTTAAGTGTATTTGCGCCGTATACCTTATAGCGTAGCGTTCCTGATAAGATAAATTAGTAAAAATATTTTTCAGGTTGCCAACTGCTAAATTATAGCCACGAAAAGATGCTTGCATATTAAAATAACGCGCTGACTGGTCATTGGCTGCAAAGCGACCCGTAGCGCTGTAATAATCTGCGCGCTACGGGCCTGGCCTGTTACTTCGCCAGCTTGTCTTCGGTACGCAATTCAAAATCAGAGGCATCGTGGCGCTCGTGCAGCTGTTCGGCTGGCTCGCCCCAGGTGCGGTTGACGATGCGGCCACGCTGAACGGCAGGGCGCTGTGCAATTTCATCGGCCCAGCGTTGCAGGTTCTTATACGATCCTACATCCAGGAACTCGGCTGCGTTGTACAGATCGCCCCGAACCAGCGCGCCATACCATGGCCAGATGGCGATATCAGCGATGGTGTAATTTTCACCCGCAATATAGCGGTTCTCCGCCAGCTGGCGATCCAGCAGATCGAGCTGACGTTTGGCTTCCATGGTAAAGCGGTCGATGGCGTATTCGATTTTTACCGGCGCGTAGTTATAAAAATGACCAAAGCCACCGCCCAGGTAAGGTGCAGAGCCCTGTAGCCAGAACAGCCAGTTCAGCGTTTCGGTACGGCCTGCCGGATCTTTTGGTAAAAAGTGGCCATATTTCTCTGCCAGATAAAGCAGGATGGCGCCGGATTCAAACACGCGGGTCGGTGGCGTGGTAGAGACATTCAGCAGCGCCGGGATTTTAGAGTTCGGGTTCACTTCTACAAAGCCGGAAGAGAACTGATCGCTGTCGCCAATGCGGATCAGATGCGCATCGTATTCGGCATCGTTAACGTTCAGCGCCAGCAGCTCTTCCAGCAGGATAGTAACCTTCTGGCCGTTAGGCGTACCCATAGAATAGAGCTGCAAAGGGTGTTTGCCGATTGGCAGAATAGCTTCGTGGCGCGAACCGGCGGTCGGGCGGTTAATGCTGCCCCAGGTGCCGCCTGCATTTTTGTTCTCCGACCAGACTTTAGCCGGCTGATAATCGTTGCTGCTCATAAAATTTTCCCTTTTCACGGTTGGATGGCGTAGCGGGACTGACTTCTCGCTGTTAATGGTCTAAAAATAGCGTCGATTGCCGCACTGCACCAAAAGCGGTTGTTACAGCTGATGTCAGATATAGCACCGCTACCGCGCAGACGTTTATCTGGAAAGAGCGATCGCTACGGTAATTCAGATACTTCCGTAAGGAGAGAGAATGAAGCACGACAAAGCCGCATTAAAACAGGCGGGGCTGACGCTGTCCGAGGATGGTCGCGTGTGCTGTTACTGGCAACCGTCAATGCCGGACTATCACGATAATGAATGGGGCAGGCCGGTTGTGGACGATCGTCGTCTTTTTGAAAAAGTCTGCCTTGAAGGCTTTCACTCGGGGATGTCGTGGCAGCTCATCTATAACAAACGGGAAAATTTTCGTCGGGCCTTTGCCGACTTCGATTTTCATCAGGTGGCGACGTTCACGAAAGACGACGTCGCCCGGCTGATGGCGGATAAAAGCATTGTGCGCAATCGGGCGAAAATTCTTTCCACTATTAACAACGCGCAGCGGGCTATTGAGCTGCTTAACGAGGCGGGATCGTTGGCGGAGTGGTTCTGGCAGTTTGCGCCCGGGCCTGATGCCCGACCGGAAATTATCGATCTGGCGTACTGGCAGCAAACCAAAACGTCGCCGGAAGCGACAAAGATGTCAAAAGCGTTAAAAAAGCGCGGCTGGACATGGGTCGGGCCGGTAACCGCCTATTCGCTAATGCAGGCGCTGGGCCTGGTGAACGACCATCTGACAGGTTGTGAATGCCGTAGGGCGGTAGAGGCGGCAAGGGAAAAGGCCTGCTTGCCTTGTGCTAACCAGCACGAGTTAACATCGTACTCTGAAAAAGAATAAAAGGTACGGACCGATCAGGAGAGTGAGAAAATTGTCTGGTAAGCCGCCATCGCCGCTAGACGTAAAAAGAGACTTCGTCCTTTAGCGCCGCTGGCTTCCGCTGACGGGCGCACTTTTACGCCGCGCTTTGCGGCCTTTCTTCCATTTACGCCAGGCATTCGCCGTTGTGGATTGTGTATAGCGTCCGAATCGGCGAAAATGCCGGCCATTGATGATTAATCGCCTGTGTCTTCCTGCGCAAACCGCGCAGCGGCGGCACAGCACCAAACAGAGTTTTTTCATGTCAAATGCACCTTTTATGCAAGAGGTGGCTCGTCGCCGCACTTTTGCCATTATCTCGCACCCGGATGCCGGTAAAACCACCATCACCGAAAAGGTGCTGCTGTTCGGACAGGCGATCCAGACCGCCGGTACGGTAAAGGGACGCGGCTCCAGCCAGCACGCGAAATCCGACTGGATGGAGATGGAAAAGCAGCGTGGTATTTCGATCACCACCTCCGTGATGCAGTTTCCCTATCGCGACAGCCTGGTCAACCTGCTGGATACGCCGGGACACGAAGACTTCTCGGAAGATACCTACCGCACGCTGACGGCGGTCGACTGCTGCCTGATGGTTATCGATGCCGCTAAAGGCGTTGAGGATCGTACCCGCAAGCTGATGGAAGTCACCCGCCTGCGCGATACGCCGATCCTGACCTTTATGAACAAGCTGGACCGTGATATCCGCGATCCGATGGAAGTGCTGGACGAGGTGGAAAGCGAGCTGAAGATTGCCTGCGCGCCGATCACCTGGCCAATCGGCTGCGGCAAGCTGTTCAAGGGCGTTTATCACCTCTATAAAAACGAAACCTATCTTTATCAGTCCGGTAAAGGCCACACCATTCAGGAAGTCCGTGTGGTGAAAGGGCTGGATAACCCGGAGCTGGACGCCGCCATTGGCGAAGAGCTGGCGGCACAGCTGCGCGAAGAGCTGGAGCTGGTCCAGGGCGCGTCGCACGAGTTTGAGAAAGAAGCGTTCCTGAACGGCCAGCTGACGCCGGTGTTCTTTGGTACCGCGCTGGGCAACTTCGGCGTGGATCATATGCTGGATGGCCTGGTGGAGTGGGCGCCGTCGCCTATGCCGCGCGCCACCGATACCCGTACCGTTACCGCCGCAGACGAGAAATTCACCGGCTTCGTGTTTAAGATCCAGGCGAATATGGATCCGAAACACCGTGACCGCGTGGCCTTCCTGCGCGTGGTTTCCGGCAAGTATGAAAAGGGCATGAAGCTGCGTCAGGTTCGTCTGGGCAAAGACGTGGTGATTGCCGACGCGCTCACCTTTATGGCGGGCGATCGCTCGCATGTTGAAGAGGCGTATCCGGGCGATATCATCGGCCTGCATAACCACGGCACCATTCAGATCGGCGATACCTTTACCCAGGGCGAGAACATGAAGTTCACCGGTATTCCGAACTTCGCGCCGGAACTGTTCCGTCGTATTCGCCTGCGCGACCCGCTCAAGCAAAAGCAGCTGCTGAAAGGGCTGGTGCAGCTGTCGGAAGAGGGCGCGGTACAGGTGTTCCGTCCCGTGCACAATAACGATCTGATTGTAGGCGCGGTCGGCGTGCTGCAGTTTGACGTGGTGGTGGCGCGACTGAAAAGCGAATACAACGTCGAAGCGATCTATGAGTCGGTCAACGTCTCTACCGCCCGCTGGGTGGAATGCAGCGATGCGAAGAAGTTCGACGAGTTCCAGCGTAAAAACGAGGTAAACCTGGCGCTGGACGGCGGCGATAACCTGACTTATATCGCGCCGACCATGGTCAACCTGAATATTACCCAGGAACGCTATCCTGACGTGGTGTTCCGCAAAACGCGCGAACACTAACAGGCAGCCTACATACGGTTACCCTGACAGGCGGCGCTTCGGCGCCGCTTTTTTTTGCCCGCTGTTGTTCAGATCCCACCTTACAGACTCATCTTAAAAAAATCCGCTTTTGCCCATTTATCCGCCATATCAACCACAAAGGGCAGCAGAATTCAGATCAGCGTCTATATTTATTTCAACAGGACGCAAAATATGTGGCGCGGTTGCTACAAAGCCTGACTACTGCAGTCACGCCGTTTGTGACTGAAAGCTCACAGTTGTGGGTGCATCAACCTAAGAAGGAAGAGATCGATGAACAAGACTAAGATTGCTAAAACTCTGATGGCTGCTCTGGTAGGTTCTGCACTGGTTAGTGGCGCTGCGATGGCAGAAGACACCACTACGCCAAAAGTACAGTCCACGACCGACAGCGCGGGTTCTAAAATCGATAGCTCTATGAAAAAAGTCGGTGGATACATGGATGACAGCGGCGTGACCGCCAAGGTGAAAGCTGCCCTGGTTGATAACGACGCTATTAAAAGTACGGATATCTCAGTCAAAACTCATGAAGGCGTCGTGACGCTGAGTGGTTTTGTCGCTTCTCAGGATCAGGCTGAACTGGCCGTTTCCGAAGCGAAAAAAATTGAGGGCGTAAAATCCGTCAGCGATAAACTACACGTTAAAGACAGCGCAAAAAGCAGCGTCAGCGGCTATGCCGGTGATGCAGCAACAACCAGCGAAATTAAAGCTAAACTGTTAGCGGATGACATCGTACCGTCCCGCAACGTGAAAGTTGAAACCACCAACGGTGTGGTTCAGCTTTCCGGTTCGGTAAAAACCCAGGCACAGTCAGATCGTGCTGAAGGCATTGCCAAAGCGATTGAAGGCGTCAAGAGCGTGAAAAACGATCTGGCGGTGAAATCGTAATACCGGCGCGGGCTGGCTATTACGGCCAGCCCGTGACGGCGCCGTCGTCAGGCAGAAATCAATAACAGATGATGTTCGATTTTAATATAGGGTAAGGAGAAGCTTATGTTTCGTTGGGGTATTATCTTTCTGGTTATCGCACTGATCGCCGCTGCATTAGGTTTCGGTGGTCTGGCAGGTACGGCAGCATGGGCAGCGAAAATTGTCTTCGTTGTCGGTATCATTATCTTCCTGATCAGCCTGTTTACCGGCCGCAAGAAGTTATAGCTTTAACGCTCTCCACGGCAGCGTCAGCGCTGCCGTGGGAAGAAACGTCTCGCCCGTCTGCACTTCCTCTCTTTTCCCCGTTTACTTCTCGCTGCATTTTTTTCCCACGTTCATGTCACGCTGCATTTTTTTCCACGTTCATGTCACGCTGCATTTCGTCACTTTTTACCTGCGTTCATTTCACGCTGCATTTCATTACCTTTTTGCCCCGCGTTCATTTCTCGCTACACTTCGTCACGCTTTTCACTCCCCGCATTAACACTCATAGCAATAAGCGCCAAACCGCCGCCACTACGTGAGCGTATCCTCACCGCATTAGCTATCAGAGGGAGGGAGAAAGGTGGGCAGACGCATTCCGATTACGCTCGGCAATATTACGCCGTTGGCGCTGGCACCTTTTCATCCGGGCAAGCTCGCTCTGGTCTGTGAAGGCGGCGGACAGCGCGGGATTTTTACCGCAGGCGTACTGGACGAGTTTCAGCGGGTTGGTTTTAATCCTTTTGACCTGATGATTGGTACTTCCGCAGGCGCGCAGAACCTCTCTGCATTTATCTGCGGTCAGCCTGGCTATGCCCGGCGGGTGATCACGCGCTATACCACCAGCAAACTTTTCTTCGATCCGCTGCGCTTTGTGCGCGGCGGCCATCTGATCGATCTGGACTGGCTGGTGGATATTACCGCCAAAGAGTTTCCGCTGGCGATGACGGCGGGCGAAGAGGCGTTTTCCCGGGGGCGCGAGTTTTACATGTGCGCCTGCCGCAGCGACGACTATTCGCCCGGCTACTTTGCCCCCACCGCAGCGAACTGGCTGAACATCATCAAAGCCTCCAGCGCCATTCCCGGCATGTATCGACCCGGCGTCGATCTGGAAGGCATCAGCTACCTGGACGGCGGAATCAGCGATGCGGTGCCGGTACGCGAAGCGGCGCGGCGCGGTGCCGACACCATAGTCGTCATCCGAACCGTGCCGTCGCAGATGACCTATACGCCGCAGTGGCTGAAGCGCGTCGAGCGCTGGCTGGACAAAGGCGCGCTACAGCCGCTGGTTAATATCATGCACCTGCATGAAGAGAGCTACCGCCAGACCCAGCAGTTCATTAACGAGCCGCCTGGCGATCTGAATATCATTGAAATCTTCCCGCCGCGCGCGCTGGCAAGCATGGCGCTGGGCAGCCGCATCGCCTCGCTCAATCAGGACTATCACCTGGGCCGTCGCTGCGGCCGTTATTTTTTGGCTACAATAGGGCAGTGGTTGCAGGGTGAAGCACAGGCTACTGCGCCAGTGGTGCCGGACGTGCCGCCCGCCAATGAACCGGCGATCGTACCACCGGCGAGCAATGATGATGATTTTCCTGAAGGATCGCTGGCATGACTTTTGTCGATACGCACTGTCACTTTGATTTTCCGCCCTTCTGCGGCAACGAGGCGGAAAGCCTGCGGCTGGCGGCGGAAGCCGGGGTGGAAAAGATCATTGCGGTGGGCGTTTCGGCGGATCGTTTTGCCGGGGTGCTGGCGTTGGCGGAAAAGTATGCGCCTTTATACGCGGCGCTGGGTACGCATCCGATGGCGATTGCCGGCCATCAGGAAGCGCATCTGCAACAGCTGGAAGACCATCTACGGCAGGGTTCGTCGAAGCTGATAGCGATCGGCGAGATCGGGCTGGATCTTTATATTGAAAACCCGCAGTTCGACAAGCAGCAGGCGGTGCTGGAGGCGCAGCTGCGGCTGGCAAGACGCTATGATTTGCCGGTGATCCTGCATTCAAGGCGCACGCACGACAAGCTGGCGATGCAGCTGCGCAAGCTCGATTTGCCCGCGCGCGGCGTGGTGCACGGCTTTGCCGGTAGCGAGCAGCAGGCGTTAGCCTTTATCCGCGAAGGCTTTGCCATTGGCGTCGGCGGCACTATCACCTACGAGCGGGCCAGCAAAACCCGCAACGCTATTGCACGTTTGCCGCTGACCTCGCTGCTGTTAGAAACCGATTCGCCCGATATGCCGGTGCAGGGTTTTCAGGGCCAGCCAAACCGTCCCGAAAGAATCAAGCACGTCTGGCAGAGCCTGTGCGAGATCCGCGATGAATCGCCGCAGGAGATTGCCGACACCCTTCGCGAAAATACCCGCCGACTGTTTCGGATCTGAAGCTGCCTGCTTCTACAGAGAATAAAGCCGCTGCGCCTGCGGGCTGGCATACCTGAACGATACTATAAAGAAATAGCCGGTACTGCATCCCTCACCGTTTTCGGCTGCTGTAATGTTACTATCATAACATTTTATGATATCTCGTGGAGCGGCTCACGTGCCGGGCTTCAGGATGATGGTGTTATCCCGTGCTGGGGTGCGCTATAATTATCCTTACAGCAGCGGCCTCAATGTGAAAGCTATCACAGACGAAGCCCGGAACGAATGTTACTATCCTAACATTGTCCCTGTGCTGCGCCCACGCCAACCGCCTTTTCGGAGAAAACCATGACTGATTTAACCACCGCCGCCGTTCGCGCGCTGAAGCTGATGGATCTGACCACCCTGAACGACGACGATACGGACGCCAAAGTGGTTGCGCTGTGTCATCAGGCCAAAACGCCTGTTGGCGAGACGGCGGCCATCTGCATCTATCCCCGTTTTATTCCGATTGCGCGTAAAACGCTGCGCGAGCAGGGCACGCCGGATATTCGTATCGCTACCGTGACTAACTTCCCGCACGGCAACGACGACATCGAAATCGCACTGGCGGAAACGCATGCCGCTATCGCCTACGGCGCTGATGAAGTGGACGTAGTTTTCCCTTACCGCGCGCTGATTGCCGGTAACGAAGAGGCCGGCTACGACATGGTTTACGCCTGCAAAGAAGCCTGCACCGACGCGGGCGTGCTGCTGAAGGTCATTATCGAAACCGGCGAGCTGAAAACAGAAGAGCTGATCCGTAAAGCGTCTGAAATCGCTATCGATGCCGGTGCAGACTTTATTAAAACCTCTACCGGCAAAGTCGCGGTTAACGCCACGCCGGAAGTGGCGGAAATCATGCTGCGGGTTATCGCCGAAAAAGGCGTAAAGCACCAGGTTGGCTTTAAGCCGGCGGGCGGCGTGAAAACCGCTGAAGACGCGGCTATCTATCTGAAGCTGGCGGACGATATCCTGGGCGAAGAGTGGGCCGACGCGCGGCATTTCCGCTTTGGCGCCTCCAGCCTGCTGGCCAGCCTGCTGAACGCGGCCGGTCATGCTGGCGTAAAAAGCGATTCCGCTTACTAATCCACCTTCATAAACGGGTCAGCCCGCCTGCCGAAATAAGCGGGCGCCCGTCAACCCAGCCCGGACGCGACGGCCGGGCCATCAAACCTCACCAGGGGGTAACGTGTTTCTGCCACAGGAAATTATTCGTAAAAAAAGAGATGGTCAGGCGCTGAGCGAGGAAGAAATTCGCTTCTTTATTAACGGTGTACGCGATAATGCGGTATCGGAAGGACAAATTGCCGCGCTGGCGATGACCATCTGGTTCCATGATATGACGCTGCCGGAGCGCGTGGCGCTGACGATGGCAATGCGCGATTCCGGCTCGGTGCTGAACTGGCAGAGCCTGGGGCTGAACGGGCCGGTAGTGGATAAGCACTCAACCGGCGGCGTGGGCGATGTCACCTCGCTGATGCTTGGCCCGATGGTGGCGGCCTGCGGCGGCTATGTGCCGATGATCTCCGGGCGCGGCCTTGGTCACACCGGCGGCACGCTGGATAAGCTGGAGGCGATCCCCGGCTTCGATATCTTCCCGGAAGATCACACCTTCCGTAATATTATCAAAGAGGTTGGCGTGGCGATTATCGGCCAGACCAACTCGCTGGCGCCGGCCGACAAGCGCTTCTACGCCACGCGCGATATCACGGCGACCGTTGATTCCATTCCGCTGATCACCGCCTCGATCCTGGCGAAAAAGCTCGCCGAAGGGCTGGATGCGCTGGTGATGGACGTTAAAGTCGGTTCAGGCGCTTTTATGCCGACTTTTGAGCAGTCTGAAAGCCTGGCACAGGCGATTGTCGGCGTGGCCAACGGTGCAGGCTGCAAAACTACCGCGCTGCTGACCGATATGAATCAGGTACTGGCCTCCAGCGCGGGCAACGCGCTGGAAGTGCGCGAGGCGGTGCGCTTCCTGACCGGCGAATACCGCAATCCGCGCCTGCTGGAAGTGACGATGGCGCTCAGCGCCGAAATGCTGCTGTCAGGCGGGCTGGCGGCCGATCGCGATGAAGCCATGCGTAAGCTTCAGGCGGTGCTGGATAACGGCCGCGCGGCGGAAGTGTTTGCGCGCATGGTGGCCGCGCAAAAAGGCCCAACCGACTTTATCGACAGGCTGGACAGCTACCTGCCCGCGCCGATGCTCAGCAAAGCGGTGTACGCCGACCGGCCCGGCATCGTCAGCGCAATGGATACCCGTGCGCTGGGGCTGGCCGTAGTGGCGATGGGCGGCGGTCGTCGTCGCGCCAGCGACAGTATCGACTACAGCGTAGGGCTGAGCGAGATGGCGCAGCTGGGCGACAGCGTGGACGGCCAGCGGCCGCTGGCGGTGATCCACGCTGCCAGCGAAGCGAGCTGGCAGGAGGCCGCCGCCGCAGTGAAACAGGCGATAACCCTGGCAGAAAAATCACCGCAGCCGACGCCAGTTATTTATCGCAGAGTGACGCAATAAACGGCATACTGTTCCGATCGATAAAATTTAGCTCATCGCGTTAACAACGCAGGAGACCACGATGAAACGTGCATTTATTATGGTGCTCGACTCTTTCGGCATTGGGTCAAGCAAAGACGCTCATAAGTTTGGCGATGAAGGTTCCGATACGCTGGGGCATATTGCCGAAGCCTGCTTTAAAGGCGAAGCGAATATCGGCCGCAAAGGGCCGCTGCATCTGCCCAATCTTACCGCGCTGGGCTTAGGCAAAGCGGCGGAGGCCTCTACCGGTAAGTTCCCATTGGGGCTGGATAAAGACGCTGAAATTATCGGCGCCTACGCCTATGCCAGCGAGCTGTCGTCGGGCAAAGATACGCCTTCCGGCCACTGGGAAATCGCCGGCGTGCCGGTGCTGTTTGACTGGGGCTACTTCACGGAAAAAGAGAACAGCTTCCCGCAGGCGCTGCTGGACGAGCTGGTAGAAAAAGCGGGCCTGCCTGGCTATCTGGGCAACTGCCACTCTTCCGGCACGGTGATCCTTGACCAGCTGGGCGAAGAGCATATGAAAACCGGCAAGCCGATTTTCTATACCTCTGCCGACTCGGTGTTCCAGATCGCCTGTCATGAAGAAACCTTTGGCTTACAGCGCCTGTACGATCTCTGTGAAATCGCCCGCGAAGCGCTGACCGAAGGCGGCTATAACATTGGCCGCGTGATCGCACGTCCGTTTGTGGGCGACAAAGCGGGGCATTTCGAACGTACCGGCAACCGTCACGATCTGGCCGTTGAACCGCCTTCGCCCACCATCCTGAAAAAGCTGGTGGAGGAAAAAGGCGGCGAAGTGGTCTCCGTGGGCAAAATCGCCGATATCTATGCGCACGTCGGCATCACCAAAAAAGTGAAGGCGACCGGGCTGGACGCGCTGTTTGACGCGACCGTGCAGGAGATGAAAACGGCGCCGGACAACAGCATCGTCTTTACCAACTTTGTGGATTTCGACTCCACCTGGGGCCACCGTCGCGACGTGGCTGGCTACGCGGGCGGCCTGGAGCTGTTTGACCGTCGTCTGCCGGAGCTGATGGCGCTGGTACAAGAGGGCGATATTTTGATCCTCACCGCCGACCACGGCTGCGATCCAACCTGGCAGGGCACGGAACATACCCGCGAGCACATCCCAATTTTGATTTACGGCCCGAACGTTAAGCCAGGCTCGCTGGGATACCGTGACACTTTTGCGGATATCGGTCAGACTGTCGCAACGTATTTTGGCCTGTCCGCAATGGAATATGGCAAAAGCATGCTGTAATCAGCGCAACGTAACACGCCGGTGCAAGCCGGCAAAAAGTAAATAAGGATAAAAGATGGCTACCCCTCATATTAACGCAGAAATGGGTGATTTCGCTGACGTGGTGCTGATGCCGGGCGATCCGCTGCGCGCAAAGCACATTGCGGAAACCTTTTTGCAGGATGCCGTGGAAGTCAATAACGTGCGTGGGATGCTGGGCTATACCGGCACTTACAAGGGCCGCAAAATCTCCGTGATGGGCCACGGCATGGGCATTCCTTCCTGCTCAATCTACGCCAAAGAGCTGATCACCGAATTCGGCGTGAAGAAGATTATTCGCGTAGGCTCCTGCGGCGCGGTTCGTGAAGACGTGAAGCTGCGCGATATCGTGATCGGTATGGGTGCCAGCACCGATTCCAAAGTGAACCGCATGCGCTTCAAGGATCACGATTTCGCGGCCATCGCCGATTTCGATATGGTGCGCGACGCGGTAGACGCGGCGAAAAACCTGGGCGTGGAAGCACGCGTCGGCAACATCTTCTCCGCCGATCTGTTCTATACGCCGGATCCGCAGATGTTCGACGTGATGGAAAAGTACGGCATCCTGGGCGTGGAAATGGAAGCAGCGGGCATCTATGGCGTGGCGGCGGAGTTCGGCGCGAAAGCGCTGGCTATCTGTACCGTTTCCGACCATATCCGCACCCATGAGCAGACCTCGGCGGCCGAGCGTCAGACCACGTTTAACGACATGGTTGAGATCGCGCTGGAATCCGTTCTGCTGGGCGACAAAGCCTGATTTAAGTGGCCGCTGCCCTCAGCGGCCGTTGGCTAAAACCGGTCGGAGAATCGACCGGTTTTCCCGTAAAAGTATCTATTCATCTTTCCCGCTCGTTTTTTGCTATTGTCCTTTATCCTCAGACAATTAAGTGATAAGTATCTATTCATGAATCTATTCATGGTGGGTCATTATGTCTGCAATAACGTCACTTTTGCTGCACGGCCCGCTTGATGCCGCCGCAGATTGCCCTCGATCCCGCCGTGCCGCGCGAGGTGTGGTTTCGGGCATTAGCAATGGCGCAGCGCTACTGGCAGATGATTGCCGCAGGCGCTGAATGGAGTAATGAGTTTTGCCGGATTGCGGCGGCTATGCAGCAGACGCTGAACGCGCTGCCGCCGCAGATTGAGCGAATGGCGTAAGAGGTGAAGGCCGCCCGGAAAAAAGCGACCGCTAGCTTTTATCCGCAGGCGCGTCGTCGCCGTTATCTTCTTTTACCGGACGGTTAGCGGTAAGCAGAAAGGGCGACTGCTGCCAGCGCGTGCGGCGATCCCGCAGCAGCGTACGGGTAAGGATAATGCCGATAGCCAGCGCCAGCAGCATCATCAGGCGCAGGATATTGGTGGTGTTATCGACCTGCCGCGAATCCGTCACCAGCACGTGGGTATCCAGCGTGACGCGCAGAAAACCGCGCGGCCCGTCAGCGCTGGCCAGCGGCTCCACCAGCTGATGGTTGAAGTAGCTGCCGGCCCGTTGTCCGTCCAGCGCCAGCCGGTCGCGCACGTTAATGGTTTCGCCGCTGCGCGCCAGCAGCGTGCCGCTGTCGTCATAGACTGATGCGTCCAGAATGCGGCTCTCTTTGGTCAGCTGTGCGAGAACATCGATAATCTTCTGATGGTTGTCATCGCTGTTTTCCATCAGCGGCGACAGGCTAAAGGCGACCTGGCGAGTCAGCGTGCGCGCCAGCTCCTCCACCTGCTCCGAGCGGGCCATCTGATGGCCCATGCTGAACCATGATGCGCCCTGCATCAGCACGACCAGCAGCGCCAGGCAGATCAGGACGATTACCGTGCGGTGCAGCCGAAATGTTAGTTTGGCTTTTGCCATTTTTGCCCTTCACCTATTGTCCGGAAACGGAACCGCATTTATGTTGCCAGAAGCGGGCGAGACAGGGTAGCCTCTTGCGTGATTAAACTGTCCCCTACAGGAGCTGTAATGCCAAATAGTCTGACCTGGTGCGACCTGCCTTCGGATGTCTCTCTCTGGCCGGGTTTACCTCTTTCCCTCAGCGGCGATGAAGTGATGCCGCTGGATTATCGCGCTGGCCGCACCGGCTGGCTTCTGTATGGGCGCGGCCTGAATAAAGATCGCCTGACGGCGCTACAGCACAGGCTGGGGGCGGCGATGGTTATCGTCAGCGCCTGGGCGGTGGAGGACTATCAGGTTATCCGGCTGGCGGGCTCGCTGACGCCGCGCGCGGCCAAACTGGCGCACGAAGCCGGGCTGGACGTGGCGCCGCTGGGCCGTATTCCGCACCTGAAAACGCCGGGTCTGCTGGTAATGGATATGGATTCCACCGCTATCCAGATTGAATGTATCGACGAGATCGCCAAACTGGCGGGCAGCGGCGAGCTGGTGGCGGAAGTGACCGAACGCGCGATGCGCGGCGAACTCGATTTTACCGCCAGCCTGCGCCAGCGCGTGGCTACACTTAAAGGCGCCGACGCCAATATTCTGGCACAGGTCAGGGCGGAAATGCCGCTGATGCCGGGTCTCAGTTCGCTGGTGCACAAGCTCCAGGCGCTGGGCTGGCAGGTGGCGATCGCTTCCGGCGGCTTTACCTATTTTGCGGAATACCTGCGCGATAAGCTGCGCCTTTCCGCGATTGTGGCGAACCAGCTGGAAATCCGCGACGGCAAGCTGACCGGCGAAGTGCTGGGCGATATCGTCGATGCGAAATACAAAGCCGAGACGCTGCGAAAGCTGGCGAAGCGCTTTGAGATCGCGCCGGAACAAACCGTGGCAATTGGCGACGGCGCCAACGATCTGCTGATGATCCAGGCGTCCGCGCTGGGCATTGCCTATCACGCCAAGCCGAAAGTTAACGAAAAAACAGAAGTTACCATCCGTCATGCTGACCTGTTAGGCGTGCTCTGCATCCTGACCGGCAGCCTGATCCATGAAGAACGCTAAGGGGTAGATTTGGCCAAAGCGGTAAAGCGCGCCTTTGTTTGTAATGAATGCGGCGCAGATTATCCACGCTGGCAGGGGCAATGCAGCGCCTGCCAGGCCTGGAACACCATCACCGAGGTGCGCCTGGCGGCGTCGCCAACGGTGGCGCGTAACGAACGTCTGACCGGCTATGCGGGCAGCGCCGGCCCAAGCCGCGTGCAAAAACTGTCGGACATCAGCCTGGAGGCGCTGCCGCGCTTCAGCACCGGCTTTAAGGAGTTCGACCGCGTGCTGGGCGGCGGCGTGGTGCCGGGCAGCGCCATCCTGATCGGCGGCAGCCCCGGCGCGGGGAAAAGTACGCTGCTGCTGCAAACGCTCTGCAAGCTTTCCGAGAACATGAAAACGCTCTACGTCACCGGCGAGGAGTCGCTGCAGCAGGTGGCGATGCGCGCGCACCGGCTGGGTTTGCCGACCGCCAATCTGAATATGCTTTCGGAAACCAGCATTGAGCAGATCTGCCAGATCGCCGAGCAGGAAGAGCCGAAGCTGATGGTGATCGACTCCATTCAGGTGATGCATATGGCGGATATCCAGTCCTCGCCCGGCAGCGTGGCGCAGGTCAGGGAAACCGCCGCCTACCTGACCCGCTTTGCGAAAACACGCGGCGTGGCGATCGTGATGGTCGGCCACGTTACGAAAGACGGCTCGCTGGCGGGGCCAAAGGTTCTGGAACACTGCATCGACTGCTCGGTGCTGCTGGATGGCGATGCGGATTCGCGTTTTCGCACCCTGCGCAGCCATAAAAACCGCTTCGGCGCGGTGAACGAGCTGGGCGTGTTCGCCATGACCGAACAGGGGCTGCGGGAAGTCAGCAATCCTTCCGCCATCTTCCTCAGCCGCGGCGACGAGGTCACCTCCGGCAGTTCGGTAATGGTGCTGTGGGAAGGCACGCGGCCGCTGCTGGTTGAGATCCAGGCGCTGGTGGATCACTCGATGCTGGGGAATCCACGACGCGTGGCGGTCGGCCTGGAGCAGAACCGTCTGGCGATCCTGCTGGCGGTGCTGCATCGTCACGGCGGTCTGCAAATGGCCGATCAGGACGTTTTCGTCAACGTGGTCGGCGGCGTGAAGGTCACGGAAACCAGCGCCGACTTAGCGTTAATGCTGTCGATGGTCTCCAGCCTGCGCGATCGCCCTTTGCCGCAGGATCTGGTGGTGTTTGGCGAGGTCGGGCTGGCCGGAGAAATCCGTCCGGTGCCGAGCGGCCAGGAGCGTATTTCCGAAGCGGCCAAGCACGGCTTCCGTCGCGCCATTGTGCCCATTGCCAACGTGCCGAAGAAAACGCCGGAGAACATGAAGGTGTACGGCGTGAAAAAGCTGGCCGACGCGCTGGCGATCCTCGACGAGCTTTAACTTAAAAGCGGAGCGTGTTGCGCGCTCCGCATTTCAAAGCGGCGGAACGTACGCCCGTTATGCAGGAGGCACCCGGTGTCGTCATTTGATTATCTGAAAACGGCTATTCGCCAGCAGGGCTGTACGTTGCAGCAGGTGGCGGAAGCCAGCGGCATGACCAAGGGCTACCTCAGCCAGCTGCTCAACGCCAAGATCAAAAGCCCCAGCGCGCAAAAGCTGGAGGCGCTGCACCGCTATCTTGGCCTGGAGTTTCCGCGCCGTGAAAAAACCATCGGCGTGGTGTTCGGCAAATTCTATCCGCTGCATACCGGCCACATCTATCTGATCCAGCGCGCCTGTAGTCAGGTTGACGAGCTGCATATCATTATGGGCTACGACGAGTCGCGCGACCGCGAGCTGTTCGAGGCCAGCGCCATGTCGCAGCAGCCGACCGTCAGCGATCGCCTGCGCTGGCTGCTGCAAACTTTTAAGTACCAGAAAAATATCCGTATCCATTCGTTTAACGAAGAGGGCATGGAGCCTTATCCGCACGGCTGGGACGTCTGGAGCCGGGGCATCAATGACTTTATGGAAAACCACGGTATTGTCCCCAATCGGGTTTATACCAGCGAAGAGCCGGATGCGCCGCAGTATCAGCAGCATTTGGGCATTGAGGCGGTGCTGATCGATCCTAAACGATCCTTTATGAACATCAGCGGCGCGCAGATCCGCCAGGATCCTTTCCGCTACTGGGAATATATTCCGACGGAAGTAAAACCGTTCTTTGTGCGCACGGTGGCTATCCTGGGCGGCGAGTCGAGCGGTAAATCGACGCTGGTTAACAAGCTGGCAAATATTTTTAACACTACCAGCGCCTGGGAATTTGGCCGCGACTACGTGTTCTCGCACCTGGGCGGCGACGAGATGGCGCTGCAATATTCTGACTACGATAAGATCGCGCTGGGCCAGGCACAGTACATCGATTTTGCGGTGAAATATGCGAACAAGGTCGCCTTTATCGATACCGACTTTGTGACGACCCAGGCCTTCTGTAAGAAGTATGAGGGGCGCGAGCATCCTTTTGTGCAGGCGCTGATTGATGAGTACCGCTTTGATTTGGTGATCCTGGTCGAGAACAACGTCCCCTGGGTAGCGGACGGGCTGCGTAGCCTCGGCAGCTCGGTGGATCGCAAAGAGTTCCAGGCGCTGCTGGTTTCCATGCTGGAGGCGAACAATATCGATTTTGTGCACGTCGAGCAGGATAGCTACGACGAGCGCTTTCTGCGCTGCGTGGAGCTGGTACAGGAGATGCTGGGCGCGCGTTCAACCGGCGGCTGAGCGAATAAAATAAAGGGAGCGAAGCACGCTCCCTTTTTGTTCGTTAAGCCAGCGCCCGCAGCGCGTTGACGCTGCGCTCACGCACAAAGATACCCAGCAGCGCCATTCCGGTCAGCGCCAGTACGCTGGCCAGTAAAAAGGCCGACGAATAGCCGCCGCCATACTGGATCAGAAACCCGGTGATGCCCGGCGACAGGATACCCGCCAGGTTCGCCAGCAGATGCACAAATCCGCCGGCGGTGCCGATGCGCTCGGCGGGCACGATATCCTGCAGCAGCGACCAGCACGCCTGCGGCGTCATATAGGCGAACACGCTGGCCAGCGTAATCAGCGAAACCGCCAGCGTGACGCTGCTGGCCCAGGCCGTCAGCATCACGCAGACGGCGGCCACCGCCAGCCCAGAGAAGATCACCAGCTTGCGCGACAGCAAAAAATTGCCGGTACGGCGGAACAGCGCATCGGAAATCATGCCGCCGCCGATAAAGCCGATGGTCGCGCCCAGCCACGGCAGAATGCCGATCAGGCTCATGCTTTTAATATCCAGATGCTGAAAGTCGGTCAGGTAGCTGGGCAGCCATGACAGAAAGAAAAACTGGATGTAGTTAAAGCAAAAGAAGGCTGCCGCGACGCCCAGTACCGGCAGCGACAGCACGTAGTGCCAGAGCGGCGTCTTAGCCTGGCCCGTCGGGGTAACGCGAGTGGCGGGGCGCTGAGCGGCGATCATCTGTCTTTCCGGCTCGCTGACGCGCGGATGGTGTTCCGGCCTGTCGCGAAACAGCCACAGCCAGAAAGCCAGCCAGACAAAGCCCAGCGCGGCAATCACGATAAAAGAAACGCGCCAGCCGAAGTGCAGCCCGACTAATCCTACCACGGGCGCGGCGATAGCGGCGCCCAGCGGCTGACCGGCATTGGTGAAGCCGACGGCGCGGCCGACTTCCTTGCGCGGGAACCAGTTGGAGATCGATTTATTGGTGGTGGTGCCCATTGGCCCTTCGCCGATGCCAAACAGCACGCGGACGATCAGCAGGTGCGTAAAGCTGCCCGCCAGCGCCGTCGCGCCGCAGAACAGCGACCAGACGGCCGCCGCCCAGCCAAATACCTTGCGCGGGCCGTAGCGATCGGCGCCCCAGCCGCCCAAAAAGCAGAACAGGCAGTAGCCGATAAAAAAGCAGCTGAACAGGATGCCCATCTGCGCGTCGTCAATCTGCAAATCCTTTTTCACCAGCGGCGCCATCACCGACAGCGCAGCGCGATCCAGATAGTTGAGCACGCCCGCGAAAAACAGCAGCAGCGCCACAACGCTGCGATAGTTTTTAAACATGACTGGCCTCCGCGCTTAAGGTGATATGGCTGACGGTATGAGCTTTCAGCACGGCCAGATCGGGCGAGAAACCCAGGCCTGGCGTAGTGGAGAGGGTAAGCGTCGGGGAAAAATCGAGCTGTGGATAGAGCTGCGGCGTGAAGCGGATCCAGGGCACTTCCAGCAGGATATCCTGCGGCAAGGCGGCCACCAGGTGCGCCGTCGCCAGCAAACCTGCGCCGTAGTAGAAACAGTGCGGCACCACTTTAATGCCGTGCCCGGCCGCCTGGGCCATCACGCGCAGCATGGCCGTGATGCCGCCTACTTTTGCCACGCTGGGCTGCAGCACGTCCACCGCCGCCGCAGAGTAAAACGGCTCGAATCCCCAGTCACCGCAAACATTTTCCCCGGCGGCTATCGGCGTGCCCGCGCGACGTACCGCCGCCAGGCCTGCAATATCATCCGGCGGCCAGATCGGCTCTTCCAGCCAGCCCAGCTTTAATTCTGCCAGCTGGCGAGCGCGGGCGGTGGCTTCCGCTACCGTCCACGGGCAGTTTACGTCCACCATCAGGGTCGCTTCCTGCGGCAGCGCGGCTCTGGCGGCGGCAATGGCGGCGTAATCGGTTTCATGCAGCTTCATCGTGTGAAAGCCCGCCTGCCAGGCGCGCCGTACCTGACGAGCGACCTCTTCCGGCTGGTTGTTGTAGCTGACCAGGCTGGCGTAGAGGCCGATCTCGCTGCGCGTCGCGCCCAGCAGCTGCCATAAAGGCTGGCCAAGGTGCTGACCCAGCAGATCCCATAGCGCGATATCGATAGCCGACAGCGCATAGCGTACCGGCCCGCTGCGGCCAAAAGCGTGCAGCGCCTGCTCCGCCTCGCTAACCAGCGCCGTCAGCGCCTCGCGGCTTTCGGGCGCCGTTTTTCCCAGAAAAAGCGGGATGACCAGCGATTCCAGCGCCTGAAGCGTCACCGGATTGCATAAATGGCCGAAGCCTTCACCCCAGCCCTGGCGGCCATCGTCCGTGGTAATGCGCACCAGCAGCGTTTCCATTTTCTTTAACGCAGGCGAAGCGGCGTTCCAGGCCGTTGTCTGCTCCTCTGGCGTACTGCGATCGCTTTCAAAAGGAATAGCGAGGCGGATAGCCTCAATGTGACTGATTTTCATGCCATAAACCTCATCGGGTAGTGAGGGAGACAGCGGCTTGTAATCAGATTTATGAGCGCCGGCTGCCTGTTGCCGTTTCAGTATAAAAAAGCGTCCAGGCGGCGGCATCGTACAGCCGCACAAGGATGGCGGGGCAAGGCGAGGGAAATTTTGGCATCTGGCTAAGCGGCTGCGGGACAGCTCACAGAAGCGGCGGATAAAAAGATCGGAAAGGGCCGTCAGCGTTACCCGACGGCCCTGTAAAAGGCGCTTGCGGCACGCCAGCTTTCATCATCTCCAAAAAGGCAGGGTTTCCCCTGCCTTCAGGCAGCTACTTGCCGGATTCGTAAGCCATGAGCGCCGCCACCTCCCTGTTACCGTCCCTGTAGCGGATCTCGCAGAGCGATTTCCTTACCAGACCGGTGAATAGTAACAGCGTGAGACACACTATTAATATGCACAGGATAAGCGTGTTATGCGGTATTTTCATGGCTGCCTTCTCCTTGCCTTGCGGCGGGCAAGAGGCTATTCTGATGCTGTTGGTCATGCAGAACGCCTCGTTGGTTAATTGAAAAATGACCTTCGGGGCTTTCTTCTTTCTGCCACACTCTCCATCAGCATCGCTGCCAACGACATGAGGCAAAAAGCCTCAAGCGCCGACGCCATTATATCGTTTCTACCCTCGAAGGATTGCGAGCCGTCTCGGGAGTTCGATTAATAAACCATCACCACTTTACCGCGCATATGGCCTTCCAGCACCAGACGGTGCGCTTCCGTCAGCGTTTCCACGCTCAGTCCCTGCAGCGTTTTGCTCAGCGACGTGGTGACTTTTCCGTCGTCCAGCAGTTTCGCCGTGGCGTCCAGAATTTCACCCTGGCGAGCGATATCCGGCGTGTTATACATGCTGCGGGTATACATAAACTCCCAGTGCAGCGCGGCGCTTTTCAGCTTGAGCTGATCCATATTGAGCGGCTTTTCGTTTTCCACGATGGTACAGATTTGCCCCTGCGGCGCGATCAGCTGTGCCAGCGTCTCCCAGTGGCCGTCGGTATCGTTCAGGCAGAAAATATAGTCGACCTGCTTCAGGCCATGTTTTTCCAGTTCCGCAGGCATATCTTTATAATCGATAACCAGATCCGCGCCGCGATCTTTACACCACTGCGCCGAGTCAGGACGAGAAGCGGTGGCGATGATGGTGACCTTGCTGTGCAGCTTAGCGAAAGGAATAGCCAGCGAGCCTACGCCGCCTGCGCCGCCAACAATCAGCAGCGTTTTGCCTTCTTCAGCCTTATCAATCAGCAGGCGGTCAAAGAGACCTTCCCAGGCGGTCAGGGCGGTCAGCGGGATCGCGGCGGCTTCGGCCCAGTTCAGCGAGGTGGGCTTGTGGCCGACGATGCGGGAATCGATCAGCTGCTGCGTGGCGTTGCTGCCCGGACGGGTGAGATCGCCCGCATAATAGACTTCGTCGCCGACTTTAAAATTGCTGACCTTGCTGCCGACTTCCAGCACCACGCCGCTGGCGTCCCAGCCCAGAATGCGCGGCTCCTTAAGGCCGTTTTTCTGCGCGCCCTTATGGACTTTGGTATCCACCGGATTCACCGAGGCGGCTTTCACTTCGACCAGCAGGTCGTAACCCTCAGGGCCACGCTTATCTGTTTGTATTTCAATAAATTGATCCGGTTTTTCTGGATTAACGGCAATAGCTCTGATTGTCATAACACCTCTCCTTTGATTTATGCTATTGAGTGTAGAAGCTAAGCAGACTAATGATAAGTCGCACAATCACTAACTCAGCGTTCGTTTCAGGTGAACAATAATGTTTAAACAGCTGCAGGATATGGCTCTCTTTGCAATGGTAGCCGAGTGCGGCAGTTTTACCGGGGCAGCAAAGCGCGCAGGGTTGCCGAAATCCAGCGTCAGCCAACGTATCAGTCAACTTGAACAGGCGCTGGGATTGCGCCTGATTAACCGTACGACCCGCCAGCTTAATCTGACTTTTGCCGGCGAGCGTTATCTGGTGCACTGCCGCGAGATGCTACAGGCCAGCGAAAGGGCCAGCATGACCATCGATCGCCTGCGGGACAATCCAAGCGGACGCTTACGTATCACGTCGCCGGCCGGCATCGGAGCCACGCTGCTGGCGCGGTTTAACGCCGCTTTTCAGCAGGCCTGGCCGGATGTCATGCTGGAGGTGTCGGTATCGGATCGGATGCACGATATCGTGCAGGAAGGCTATGACATTGCGCTACGTACCGGCCAGCCGCAGGATTCTTCGCTTATCGGCAGGCGGGTTGGCTACACCAGGCGCTTACTGGTCGCTTCACCTGCCTATCTGGCGCGCTACGAAGCGCTTACCCATCCTCAGCAGCTGGCGGATCACCGCTGCATTGCCCATCAGGTATGGAACGAGTGGCCGTTAAGAAAAGAGGATGAGTATTATCGCTGGCAGCTGCCGCCGGTGCATACCGCCAATAATCTGCTGTACGCGCGAGAATGCGCCCTGGCCGATGCGGGTATTACGCTGCTGCCGGAAATGCTGGCTAAAGACATGCTGGCTGAAGGAAAGCTGGTAGAGGTGCTCCAGGACTGGAAAGCGTTGGGCAGCGAGCTGTGGCTGGTTTATCCCAGCCGTAAGCTGAACTCGCCCGCGCTGGTGCGCTTTGTCGATTTCGCGCTGGAGTCGGAGATTTTCCGGGAGTTTTATCGTTAGGGCTCGGTGTGCTCAGGCGAACTGCGGGGATTTTATCGTCAGGACCTGGCGCGCTCAGGCGAACTACGGGAATTTTATCGTCAGAGCGTGGTGCGTTCAGGCGAACTACGGGGATTTCAACGGCAGAAAAAGGTGACACGCCGTGCCGGCAGACAGCCGGGCACGGCGTAGCGAGATTACTTCGCCATACGCTTGTACTTGATGCGTTTCGGCTCCAGTGCTTCCGCACCCAGCGTACGCTTCTTGTACTCTTCGTATTCGGTAAAGTTACCCTCAAAGAACTCGATCTTGCCTTCATCCTGATAGTCCAGGATGTGAGTGGCAATACGGTCCAGGAACCAGCGGTCATGCGAGATAACCATTGCGCAGCCAGGGAACTCCAGCAGGGCGTTTTCCAGCGCGCGCAGGGTTTCGATGTCCAGGTCGTTGGTTGGCTCATCGAGCAGCAGCATATTGCCGCCGACCTGCAACAGCTTGGCCAGGTGCAGACGACCGCGCTCGCCGCCGGACAGTTCGCCTACGCGTTTGCCCTGATCGACGCCCTTAAAGTTAAAGCGGCCGACATAGGCGCGGCTTGGCATTTCGGTATTGCCGATGCGCATGATGTCCTGGCCGCCGGATACTTCTTCCCAGACGGTTTTCGAGTTATCCATGCTGTCGCGGAACTGATCGACCGAGGCCAGCTTGACGGTATCGCCCAGCACGATGCTGCCGGAATCCGGCTGTTCCTGACCGGACATCATGCGGAACAGCGTTGATTTACCCGCGCCGTTCGGGCCGATGATGCCGACAATAGCGCCTTTCGGCACGGAGAACGACAGGTCGTCAATCAGCAGGCGGTCGCCATAGGATTTGCGCAGGTTGCTGACTTCCAGCACTTTATCGCCCAGGCGCGCGCCAGGTGGAATAAAGAGTTCGTTGGTTTCGTTACGCTTCTGGTAGTCGGTGCTGTTCAGCTCTTCAAAGCGGGCCAGACGCGCTTTGCCTTTCGACTGACGGCCTTTGGTACCGGCACGCACCCACTCCAGCTCTTTCTCGATCGATTTACGGCGGGCCGCTTCGCTGGAGGCTTCCTGCGCCAGGCGGGCATCTTTCTGCTCCAGCCAGGAGGAGTAGTTGCCTTCCCACGGAATACCTTCGCCACGGTCCAGCTCCAGGATCCAGCCCGCGACGTTGTCCAGGAAGTAACGGTCGTGGGTAATCGCCACCACGGTGCCTTCGAAGTCATGCAGGAAGCGCTCCAGCCAGGCCACGGATTCGGCATCCAGGTGGTTGGTCGGTTCGTCCAGCAGCAGCATGTCCGGCTTTTCCAGCAGCAGACGGCACAGCGCGACGCGGCGACGCTCACCACCGGAAAGATTAGCGACTTTCGCATCCCAGTCCGGCAGGCGCAGCGCGTCGGCGGCGCGTTCCAGCTGGGTATTCAGATTGTGGCCGTCGTGCGCCTGGATAATCTCTTCCAGACGACCCTGCTCGGCGGCCAGCTTATCGAAGTCCGCGTCTTCTTCCGCGTACAGCGCGTAAACTTCGTCCAGACGCTTCAGCGCGCCCACGACGTCGGCCAGCGCCTCTTCTACCGATTCACGAACGGTATGCTCCAGGTTGAGCTGCGGCTCCTGCGGCAGATAGCCGATCTTGATGCCGGGCTGCGGGCGAGCTTCCCCTTCGATATCTTTATCAATGCCGGCCATAATGCGCAGCAGCGTAGATTTACCCGCGCCGTTTAAGCCCAGCACGCCGATTTTTGCGCCGGGGAAAAAGCTCAGGGAAATATTTTTCAGGATATGACGCTTCGGCGGAACCACTTTGCCGACGCGATGCATGCTATAGACGAATTGAGCCACGTAGGATGAGCCTCTTGGTGTCTGTGTAATAATCGGGGCAGTCGCTGCCCACTCAGATAGCGAAGTTTAGCTGGTTTCACCCGGCAATCACAGACGCAGGCGGCAGATTATCCTGAGTACTGCGTCACGCCCGCCTGTTCCAGCCGCCGGGCCAGCGCTTCCGGCGCCGCTTTATCGCTGATTAGGGTATCGAACAGCGAGAGCTCGCCGATGCGCGCGGGCAGCACCTTGCCGAATTTGCTGCTGTCCGCCACCAGGATATTCTGGCTGGCGCGCTGTAGGGCCTGATGCTTCATCGGCAGTTCGTTGAGGTTGAAGCAGGTCACGCCCTGATGCGCATCAATGCCCGCCGCAGAGATAAAGGCTTTGCCGGGACAAAGATTATCGATAACCGAGCCCTGGCCCAGCGGCGTGAAAATGGCGTTGTCGGCGTGAAACTCGCCGCCGTTGAGGATCACCTTACAGCGGGGTTTTTCTTTCAGCGCCAGGAAGGTGTTTACCGCGCAGCAGATGGCGATAAACTCCAGCTCGTTATCAATGGCGTCGATAATCCACGGCATGGTGGTGCCGCAGTCAAAAAACACCGTTTCGCCGGGCTGAATTAGCGTGGCCGCCAGCTGGCCCAGCCGCCGCTTCTTTTCCACGTTGTGCGCCTGCTGATCGGAAACGAAGTAGTGGCGCTGGGTAGCTTTAGGATCGCTGACGATATAGCCGCCAAGCAGCACCACGGAAGAGGGCTGCTCGCCAAGATCGCGTCGAATGGTCATTTCGGAAACGCCCAGCAGCAGCGCCGCTTCTTTCAGATGGATCTTGTCGGTACGCTTCAGCGCGTGGGCCAGTTTTTTTACTCGCTCGCTGCTACGGCTTTCCATAAACGGTTGTTCCTGTTCGGGGACGGGCGCTGCTTTTCCGTATAAATCGCTCTGATTTTAATAAGTTGCAGGGAAAGATGCAGGCAGAGGGATTATCTTACCCGCATCGGTAAAGCGCCGCAAACGCCAGTGTTTACGGCTCTGAAAGCAGCGGTTATGCGGTAGAGCTTTTCGTCGCGTGGTTGTCGGTTAGCGCCGCGATAATGTCCTGATGGCAAGAGATAATAGAGTGATGATCCGCTGCCAGCGGCACGATTTTAAGATGCTGACAAATTTGACCTAATCCATTATCGGTCATCGCCAGTATTTCGCGCCCATCGTTTCGATCGATATTAATCAGGTTCACAAATTTTGTGGCCTTGAACAGCGTCACCCTGGTATGGCGAAGCGCTGAACTCAGCGGCTGATCGTTTAGCTTTAACTCCGTGTCTTCAATGCGAATAACGCGCCGGGCCGCTTCGCCTTCTAAGCCAATAGCCGCCAGCAGCGATCCCAGCATGCCTGGGGTAACGCGCTGCTGAACGGCCGTCTGGTAAAGGCTGTCCAGCACAAAAACGTGGATATGCCGATAACCGGCGCGTTCCAGCTGCGCGGCGATTTCCAGCGCAATAATGCCGCCCAACGACCAGCCGAGCAGATAAACCGGCCGATCCTGCGGCAGGCCGCGCTGTAGCATATGCTGCAAATAGTAAGCAGCCAGCGCGGGCAGGGCAGACACGGCAGGCTGATTAAAAAGGTTATAGTTATTAATCCCGATGACGTTCATTTTGCCTTCCAGGCTTAGCGCCAGATCCTGATAGATCTCGCAGCCGACAATGGCGGGATGCACCATCCACATTTCTCGGCTGGCCGTATGAACATTCAAAGGCTGAAGCAGACGAAACTCTGTCTGCGACCTGTTCATATGCTGAAGCAGTTTTTGCAGCGGCGGCGGCGAGGCGGCCGGGGTTTCGGCATGGTAACCGCTGCGAATAGCGTTGGCCTGTTGACGCAGCGTAGCGTGCGAGAGCAGCGTCTTCATCTCTATTGCGATCCCCTGGTTTTTCAACTTCATCATCAGCTGGATGGCATGAATTGAATGACCGCCAAGCTCGAAAAAATCATCGTCGCGGCCGATCCGGGAAACGCCCAGAAGATCGCTCCAGCACGCGGCCAGCAGACGCTCCTCGTTATCGATCGGCGGCAGAAAGGTTTTCTCTTCCCGTGCCTGTAAAACGGGCTGCGGCAGCGTTTTACGATCCAGCTTGCCGTTGGGCGAGAGCGGGAAGGCATCCAGCCGCACAATAGCGAACGGGATCATATAATCGGGCAGCGTTTCCTTCAGCTGTTCGCGAAGCCGCTGCTCAAGCCGGGCTTCCGGTTTAGCCACTACCCAGGCGACCAGCCGCTTATCGCCCCGATCGTCATCGCAGGCCTGCACCAGCGCACCTTCTACGCCAGCGCAGTGGCCAAGCTGCTGCTCAATTTCGCCCAGTTCGATACGCAAACCGTGAATTTTTACCTGAAAATCATTGCGCCCCAGATAGTCGATGCTGCCGTCGTCCAGCCAGCGGGCCAGGTCGCCGGTTTTGTAGAGCCGGCCTTCACCGCAGGCGCTGAAAGGATCGGCGATAAACCGTTCCCTGCTCAGTTCAGGACGGTTGAGATAGCCTCTTGCGACCTGAATGCCGCCAATATGCAGCTCGCCGCTGACGCCAGGCGGAACGGGTTGCAGCTGCGCGTCAAGAATATAGAGGCGAGTATTGGCAATGGGTTTGCCGATAGGGATTAGCGGACGCGGATCCGCAGGCGAGCAGTGCCAGGCAGAAACATCCACGGCGGCTTCCGTCGGGCCGTAAAGATTGTGCAAAGCCGCCTGGGGCAGCTGCTGGTGGCAGCGTTGCACGGTAGCCAGCGGCAACGCCTCACCGCTGCAAACGATGCGTTTAAGGCTGCCGCACTGGGCCATGTCGCCGTGGCGTAAAAAAAGTTGCAGCATGGAAGGAACAAAATGCAGCGTGGTAACCTGGTACTGATGAATAACCTCGCTGAGGTAATCCGGCTCGCGATGACCGCCAGGCTTCGCCAGCGCCAGCCGCGCGCCTGTCATCAGCGGCCAGAAAAACTCCCAGACCGAGACGTCAAAACTGAACGGTGTTTTTTGTAACACAGTCTCTTCCGGCCGAAGCTGATAAGCCTGCTGCATCCATTTCAGCCTGTTCATAACGGCCAGGTGTTCATTCATTACGCCTTTCGGCTTACCGGTCGAGCCTGAAGTATAAATAACATAGGCCAGCGAGCGCTGTGGATGGTCGCAGGCAGCGGAAAGGTTGCCGGTTGGCGCTTCCCGCCAGTGCATTTTATCGTTCAGCAGATGCAGGCGGGGAACCGAGCCCAACCCCCGCAGGGCTTTCTCCCCGGCATCGTCAACCAGCAGCGCGACGGCGCCGCAGTCTTCAAGCATATGTTCCAGGCGCTCCTGCGGGTAATCGGGGTCAAGCGGCACATAGGCACCGCCGGCTTTCAGTATCGCCAGCAGCGCTACCACCATCTCGCGACTGCGCTCAACGCAAAGCGCCACGCGGTCGTCCGCCTTAACGCCCTGCCTGCGTAAATGCCAGGCCAGCTGATTAGCCTGGCGGTTGAGCGATTGATAGCTGGTTTGCTGGCTGTAGCCACAGAGCGCGATGGCGTCGGGACGGTCGGCGGCCTGCTGTTCAAAATAGCGGTGGATACCTTCGGGAAAAGACCAGGCTTGCTCCGTAGCGTTCCAGCGATGAAAAATATTTTTCTGCTCGTCGGGCAGCAGCAAAGGCAGCTGCGCCACGGGCAGATCCTGAGGGCCGTCCAGGATTGCCGTCATCATTTGCAGCAGGCGATCGGCGATACGCTGCGCTTCTTCTTCACTAAACCAGGCCAGATTGACGTTGCACTCAAGCAGCGGGTCGTCGCCGGGATGGTAGTGCCGTAAATACACGGCCAGCGGCATTTGTTCATGGTGATGGCGCATCGCCTCGACCTTGAGCGGCAGGCCGTTCAGCTCGATGTCGGTCGGAAACGTTTCCAGCGAAAAGCTCAGGTCAAACAGCTGGCGGCGGCCCTGCTGGCTAAGACGCAGATGGCGATTCAGCTCGGCGATGGGAAAACGCTGGTGACGGTAGCTTCGGCGCAGTTCGTCAGCGACCTGTTTAATCAAGGGGGCAAAAGGCTGGCTAACGTCGATAGCCAGCCTGGCCGGGATCATCGATGAAAACATGCCGGGCGTTTGCTTATAGCGTGCGCCGCTGCGGTTATGCACCGGCATGCCCAGGGTAAGCGAATCGGTCTGCCACTGACGAGCGAACCAGCAGGCGAGGAGCGCGCTAAAAAAATGCATAGCAGAGCCGCCGTGCTGCTCTGCAAAGTTTTTCAGCTGTTGATAGCGTGCCGCCGTAATACGCCGCACCGCGTGCGCGCTGGGCCAGGCTTTATTTTCCTGAAAGCCCTGACGGCGCTCCAGCAATGAAGCGGGCGCTTCGGCAAAATGGTTAATCCAATATGCCCGATCGTGCTGATAGCGCTCGGAGCAGAGATATTGCTGGTCGCGGATAATAAAATCGCTATAGCCCGCAGAGAGAACGGGCGCACAGGGCGCCTGCGCCTGTAATGATTTATAACTGGCCATAATCATTTTACTTAACAGCGAAACTGAGGTGCCGTCGGCAATGATATGATGCGTGCTGAACAGCCAGAGCGTAGTGACATCATTAACTTTAACCGTCATGCTGCGCCAGAGCAGTTCGCCATGTAATTTAAAAGGTTTAATAAACTGGCGGCGAATAAATGCTTTGGCTTCATTTAACGACAGAGACGCCTGACTGACATCGTGGTATTCAAGGACGGGTTCTTTTTTATGGACGGTCGTCTGATTAATGCCGTGTTCATCTTCTTCAAGAATGATATTTAACGCCTCATGCTGCGCCATAACTTTCCTGATAGCGTCATGCAATAGATCTGCGGTAAATGTTGTATCGATGTGCCACAGCGCGCCCACGTTATAGCAGGGTGCTTCTGGGGTAAGAAGCTGATCGAGCCAGACGGCTTGCTGTACGGTAGTCAAAGGAAAAGTAGCCACGCAAATACCTCCGATGAGGGATAATTGGAAAAAATAAATCAGTAACAAGGTGGTTAAGTATATAAAGTTTACGAAAAGAAGATATGAAAAATTGGAGGAAACGTTATGAGTAAATTAACCTTAATTAATATGACGTTAATTTTTTATGGGATAAAAATAATTATTGTTTGATAAACAGTTAAATAAGGAAAAATAGAGATATTGGTCTTTTTTAGAGACGGTGGTACAGCGCTATTTAAAAAAGGTTTTACAGGATTGAACAGGCATGTGGTTATTGGGATGGCAATGTATTTTAGGGATGGGTGTATATTTATCGCTGCGAATAATGTTTAAAGTTAATTGTGCGAAAGCTCCGAGAAATATAATTGAGATGGCAATATATTAATCGATAAATATTAAGTCCTGTCGGGAAATAAACAACGCCTGCGGCCTTTTTCAGCGCAGGCGTCGCCATTAAATAGCCACCAGCCCGCGTACGCCGTCCGCTTCCATGGTTTCACCCCGGCCGCGCCGCACAATTTTGCCGCGCGACATCACCAGATAGCTGTCGGCAAGCTCGGCGGCAAAATCGTAAAACTGCTCCACCAGCAGGATAGCCATATCGCCGCGCTGCGCCAGCTGGCGGATCACTGCGCCAATCTCCTTAATAACCGAAGGCTGGATGCCTTCCGTCGGCTCGTCCAGGATCAGCAGCTGCGGACTGGCGGCCAGCGCGCGGCCAATGGCCAGCTGCTGCTGCTGCCCGCCGGAAAGATCGCCGCCGCGCCGCAGCCGCATTTCCCGCAGCACCGGGAAAAGCTGATAAATCTCTTCCGGCACCTGTTTTGCCCGCGAGCCGGAAAAGCGCGACAGCCCCATCAGCAGGTTCTCTTCCACCGTCAGGCGCGGGAAAATCTCCCGTCCCTGCGGCACATAGGCCATCCCGGCCTGCACGCGCTGATGCGGCCTGCGGCCGTTGATGCGCTGTTCTTGCCAGCTGATGACGCCTGACTTAGCTGGCAGCAGGCCCATCAGGCACTTCAGCAGCGTGGTTTTCCCCACGCCGTTGCGCCCCAGCAGGCAGGTGATTTCGCCCGGACGGACCTCAAAAGAGAGGCCGCGTAAAATATGGCTGCCGCCATAATATTGATTCAGATCGGTGACTTTCAGCATCTCAGCGCCCCAGATAAACGTCGATAACCTGCTCATTCGCCTGCACCTCGCGCAGCGAGCCTTCCGCCAGCACCTGACCCTGATGCAGCACCGTTACGCGGTCGGCTATTGCTTCCACAAAGCCCATATCGTGCTCCACCACCATCAGCGAATGGCGGCCAGCCAGATCCTTAAACAGCCCGGCGGTGTACTCCGTTTCCGCATCGGTCATGCCCGCCGCGGGCTCGTCCAGCAGCAGCAGATGCGGATCCTGCACCAGCAGCATGCCAATCTCCAGAAACTGCTTTTGCCCATGCGAGAGCAGGCCCGCCGGACGCCCGCGCTCCGCGCCCAGCCGCAGCAGCTTCAGGACATCGTCAATACGATCCTGCTGCTCGCCGTTGAGTTTGCCGCGCAGGCAGGCCCACACCGATTTGTCGCCTTTAAGCGCGATTTCCAGATTTTCAAATACGGAAAGCGCCGCAAACACCGTGGGCTTCTGGAATTTACGGCCAATGCCCTGCCGCGCAATCTCTACCGGCGACAGCATCGTCAGGTCGGTGGTCTGATCGTAAAATACTCGCCCGCTGGTAGGGCGCGTTTTGCCGGTGATCACGTCCATCAGGGTGGTTTTTCCGGCGCCGTTCGGGCCAATAATGCAGCGCAGCTCGCCCACGCCAATCTGTAGCGACAGGTCGGTCAGCGCCTTAAAGCCGTCGAAAGCCACCGTAATATTTTCCAGCTGTAAGACCGGGTCGGTTTGTCCGCGATAGCGATCCGCAGGGTGCGGCTGGGTAAAAAGCGGTTCAGTCATGCTTCCTCCGGCGAAGCAGGCCAATCACGCCGTGCGGCAGAAACAGCGTGACCAGGATAAACATCAGCCCCAGAAAAAAGAGCCAGTATTCGGGAAAGGCGACGGTAAACCAGCTCTTAGCGCCGTTGACGATGCCCGCGCCGAGCAGCGGGCCGATCAGCGTGCCCCGGCCGCCGAGCGCCACCCAGATAGCCGCCTCGATAGAGTTGGTCGGCGACATTTCACCCGGATTGATAATGCCGACCTGCGGCACGTAGAGCGCGCCTGCCAGCCCGCACAGCACGGCGGAAAGCGTCCAGACAAACAGCTTAAAGCCCTGCGGATGGTAGCCGCAAAATATCAGGCGGTTTTCCGCATCGCGCACCGCCGTCAGCACGCGGCCAAATTTGCTGCGCGCCAGCGCAAAGCCGATAGCGAGCGTGGCCAGCAGCAGCAGCACCGTAACGATAAACAGGGCGATGCGGGTACCGGTCGCCGTGACCGGAAAGCCGAGCAGGGTAGTGAAGCCGGTAAAGCCGTTGTTGCCGCCAAAGCCGGTTTCGTTGCGGAAAAACAGCAGCATCCCGGCCCAGGTCAGCGCCTGGGTCATAATCGAAAAGTAGACGCCTTTGATTTTCGAGCGAAAGGTAAACCAGCCGAAGATCAGCGCCAGCAGGCCCGGCACCAGCACGATCAGGCAGAGCGCCCAGGCAAAGTGCTGCGTACCTGCCCAGAACCACGGCATTTTCTGCCAGGAGAGAAAGGTCATAAAGGCGGGCAGGCTGTCGCCCGAGGCCTGGCGCATCAGGTACATGCCCATTGCATAGCCGCCGAGCGCGAAAAACAGCCCGTGGCCGAGCGACAGCAGTCCGGCATAGCCCCAGACCAGATCCAGCGCCACGGCGACGATCGCATAGCAAAGAATTTTGCCGATCAGCGTCAGCGTCCAGGTAGAGATCGCCAGCGGATTGTCCGCCGGCAGCAGCGCGAGAAAAGGCAGGATCAGCAGCGCCGCCGTCACCAGCAGACCGGCGACGACGCTCAGGCGCGGCGCTTTTCGCGTCAGAGTCAGCGTAATAGGTTGCGTCATCAGTCAGTCACCCTTCCTTTGATGGCGAACAGGCCCTGCGGCCGCTTCTGGATAAACAGCACGATCAGCGCCAGCAGCAGGATTTTCCCCAGCACCGCGCCGATTTGCGGCTCCAGGATTTTGTTGAGGATGCCTAAACCGAACGCGGCCAGCACCGTGCCCGCCAGCTGGCCGACGCCGCCGGTCACCACCACCAGGAAAGAGTCGATAATGTAGCTCTGGCCCAGCTCCGGCCCGACGTTGCCCAGCTGCGACAGCGCCACGCCGCCCAGCCCCGCAATGCCGGAACCCAGCCCGAACGCCAGCATATCCACGCGTCCGGTCGGTACGCCGCAGCAGTCGGCCATGGCGCGGTTCTGCGTCACCGCCCGCACGTTCAGCCCAAGACGGGTTTTGTTCAGCAGCAGCCAGGTCAGGATCAGCACAAAGATCACAAACAAAATCACCGCGATACGGTTGTAAGGCAGCACCAGCCCCGGTAAAGCCTGCCAGCCGCCGGACAGCCACGGCGGGTTAGCGACCTCCAGGTTTTGCGTGCCGAACAGCACGCGCACCAGCTGGATCAGCATCAGGCTGATGCCCCAGGTCGCCAGCAGCGTCTCCAGCGGACGACCGTAAAGATGGCGCACGATGGTGCGCTCCAGCACCATGCCGATGGCGGCGGTGACGAAAAAGGCCACTGGCAGCGCCAGCAGCGGATAGAAAGCGAGCCACTCCGGGGCGTAGCGCTGAAACAGCGTCTGCACCAGCCAGGTGGCGTAGGCGCCCAGCATCAGCATTTCGCCGTGGGCCATATTGATAACGCCCAGCAGGCCATAGGTGATCGCCAGGCCCAGCGCCGCCAGCAGCAGCACCGATCCCAGCGACAGGCCGGAGAATGCCTGGCCGAGCAGCTCGCCCAGCCGCAGACGTTGTTGGATCTGCTTCAGGCTGTCGGCAGCGGCGGCGCGCACCTGCGCATCCGGCTCGTTTTGCGCCAGGCGCGTCAGCGCGGCCTGGGTTTGCGGATCGCTGGTTTCGCCCAGCAGCTTTACGGCCTTCAGGCGTATCTGAGGATCGGCGTCGGCAAGCTGTAATCCGGCCACGACCTGAGCCAGCACGGCGCGTACGTCGTCGTCCTGTTCTGCGGCCAGGCGTCTGGTCAGCAGCGGCAGCTGATCGGCCTGCGCTTCGTTTTGCAGCTCGCGCGCGGCGGCCAGGCGCGTGGCGGCGCTGTCGCTGACCAGCTGATGGGCGGCCAGCGTGGTGGCAATCAGCACGCGCAGCCGGTTGTTCATAAAGAGTTTTTTGGTGCTGCCTTCGGGCGGCGCATTGCCATCAAGCGGCGCCAGCCTGCCGTCAACGCGGCTGAACGGCCGCCTGTTGGCGTCCAGCACCACGTTTTCCTGATGCAGCGCGGTCAGCAGCGCAAGACGCGAGGCGTCCGGCTGGGCTGCCCACTGCTGAAGCAGCGCGACCTGGCCCGGACGGCTGGCGGCGGCGAAATCCGCGGCCGGCCCGGCAAAGGCGGCGGGCAGCAGGCACAGCGTAATAAAGAGCGTTAGCAGTTGACGTAGAATCATCGCGATGCCCATTCAGTGAAAAAAAGATGACCGGGCGGCGGCTGCCATCCCGGCCACGAGGTTACTGCGCTGTTTTTACCGGCCGATCGGACTTTTTATCGTTGCCGGGAAGATAAGGGCTCCACGGCTGCGCGCGCACCGGCTTGTCGGTCTGCCACACCACGTTGAACTGGCCGTTCTCTTCAATCTCGCCAATCATCACCGGCTTGTGCAGATGGTGGTTGGTGGCATCCATGGTCAGCGTAAAGCCGTCCGGCGCGTTAAAGGTTTGATTCGCCATCGCTTCCCGCACCTTGTCCACATCGGTGGTTCCCGCTTTCTCGACCGCCTGCGCCCACATATGAATACCTACGTAGGTGGCCTCCATCGGATCGTTGGTGACGGCGGTCGCGGCGTTCGGCAGATTGTGCGCTTTGGCGTAAGCGCGATAGTCCGCGACAAACTTTTTATTGACCGGATTGTCCACCGACTGGAAGTAGTTCCAGGCGGCCAGGTTGCCGACCAGCGGTTTGGTATCAATGCCGCGCAGCTCCTCTTCGCCAACCGAGAACGCCACTACCGGCACGTCGGTGGCTTTAATGCCCTGATTCGCCAGCTCTTTATAGAAAGGCACGTTAGAGTCGCCGTTGATGGTGGAGATCACCGCCGTTTTTCCGCCCGCAGAGAACTTTTTAATGTTGGCGACGATGGTCTGGTAATCGCTGTAGCCAAACGGCGTATAGACCTCCTCTATATCGCTGTCCTTCACGCCCTTGACGTGCAGGAAAGCGCGCAGGATTTTATTGGTGGTGCGGGGATAGACATAGTCGGTGCCGAGCAGGAAAAAGCGTTTCGCGCCGCCGCCGTCTTCGCTCATCAGATACTCCACCGCCGGGATCGCCTGCTGGTTCGGCGCCGCGCCGGTGTAGAAGACGTTCGGCGACATCTCTTCGCCCTCGTACTGCACCGGATAAAACAGCAGGCCGTTCAGCTCTTCAAATACCGGCAGCACCGACTTGCGGGAAACGGAGGTCCAGCAGCCGAAGACCACGGCGGCTTTGTCCTGCGACAGCAGCTGGCGTGCTTTTTCGGCAAACAGCGGCCAGTTGGACGCCGGATCGACCACCACCGGCTGGAGCTTTTTACCCAGCACGCCGCCTTTGGCATTGATTTCGTCGATGGTCATCAGCGCCACGTCCTTCAGCGGCGTTTCGGAAATCGCCATTGTGCCGGACAGCGACGAGAGGATGCCGACTTTGATCGTCTCCGCCGCCTGCGCGCTCCATGCCGCGCCCATCGCGATGACCGAAGCCGAAAGCGCAAAAGCTTTTAATAACGAACGTCTTTTCATCCGGTGAACCTCAAGAGTTAAGTGGATCGGGTAAAGTTCTGGCCTGCTGCAACCGATGCAGCGTTATTTTTCTGACCTCGGCCTTGCTGACGGCAATATGCGCCGTCAGGATGCGCCGGGCCGCTTCGCTTTGCTGCTGAAGTACCGCCAGCAAAATCTGTGCGTGTTCCTGATAAGTCGCGGCAATCCTGTCCTCACGGGTAAAATCGAGGCGGCGGATAATGCGGATTTTCTCGGTCAGCTCGGCATGGATAGCGGCCATTTCGCCGTTGCCCGCCGCCGCCACTATCGCCATATGAAACGCTTCGTCATGCAGCGACACCGCTTTACCGTCGGCCAGCTGCGGGGCCTCCAGCCAGAAGCGCCGCAGCGCGGCCAGCCGCTCGCCGGTCTGCGCCAGCGGCATCGCGCACAGGCGCTTAACGGCTTCGCACTCCAGCACGATGCGCAGATCGTACAGCTCCTCAAAACGGGTGAAGTCGAACTCGCATACCTGCCAGCCGCTGCGGAATTCGACCTCGACATAGCCTTCGCGTGCCAGCCGAAACAGCGCCTGGCGCACCGGCGTGCGGCTCACCGCCATCCGTCCGGCGATCTCGTTTTCGCTGAAGCGATCGCCGGGCATCAGGCGGAAATCGAAAATATCGTTTTTCAGCGTCTGATAGATTTTGTCCGCCAGCGGCAGGGGACGAGGCTTTGGTGTCTGCATCGCGCCGCGCCTTATTCCAGCCACAGCAGCGCGTCACCCGGCCTGACCGGCCGACCCGGCTGGCAGCCGATACGCCTGACGCGGCCCGCCTGCGGCGCGTTGACGGTCAGCTCCATCTTCATCGCCTCCACCACGATCAGCGGCTGGCCGACCACCACTTCGTCGCCCGGCTGCACCAGCACTTTCCAGATATTGCCGTTGAGATCGGCACTGACCAGCAGGCCATCCTCCTCTTCCTGCGGCAGCAGCGTCTCCTCGCTGGTCAGCGGCGCGCCTTCCTCTTCCTGCGCCCACAGCGCGACCTCGGTTTCGAAGGCGCTGGCCTGGCGCTGGCGGAAATCGGCGATATCGGCGGCGTTTTCCTGTAAAAAGCGCGTATGTTCGGCAAAATCAAAGAAGGTTTCTTCGATGGCGATGCGGCCCCGGCCTTCGCGGAAGTCTTCCCGCAGCCTGTCCAGCTCCGTCTCGCTGACCGGATAGAAACGCACCTGGTCGAAGAAGCGCAGCAGCCAGGGTTCATTCGCCGCAAACTGGTCGTTTTTCAGGAATTTGTTCCAGATCGGCAGCGTACGGCCCACCAGCTGATAGCCGCCGGGGGAATCCATGCCGTAGATGCACATATACATGCCGCCGATGCCGACGGTGCCTTCGGCGGTAAAAGTGCGGGCCGGGTTATATTTGGAGCTGAGCAGGCGATGACGCGGATCCACCGGCACGGCGCAGGGCGCGCCCAGATAGACATCGCCCAGCCCCAGGATCAGGTAGCTGGCGTCGAACAGCGTCTGGCGCACCGCCTCGCGCGTCGGTAGCCCGTTGATGCGTTGAATAAAATCAACGTTGTTCGGCAGCCACGGCGCGCTGGCGCGTACCGTTTCTTTGTAGCGTTCGACGGCGCCCAGCGTGGCGCTGTCCTCAAAGGCCATCGGCAGATGCACGATGCGGGAAGGCACCCGCAGCTGGCTGACGTCGCCCAGCTCTTTCTCCACGCGCAGCAGCAGCGCCAGCAGCTGTTTCTGGCTGAGGATGCGGCTGTCGTAGCGGATTTGCAGCGAGCGCACGCCCGGCGACAGCTCCTCCATGCCCGGCTGGCCGGTTTCGCGCAGGGCAATCATCAGCAGATGAACTCGCAGCCGCAGCGCCAGATCCAGCACGTTGTCGCCATACTCCAGCAGAATATAGTTATCGCCCGCCTGCCGATAAACGGCGGCTGGCGTGCTGGCTGTGGCTTCAAGCGCGGCCAGGATAGTGCCCGAACCGTGCGCGGTTTCCGCCAGCGACGGCACGGCAAAGGCGGGCGTGGTTATGTTATGCAGCGTGTTAATCCGCGCTTCCTGCGCTTTCTCCAGCGCCAGCGCCTCGTCAAAACCAATCGGATGAAAACGGATGCGGTCGCCCGGCTTGACCTGGCCGACTTTCCACAACTCCGCTTTGGCGATAGTCACAGGACAGACGAAGCCGCCAAGGCTTGGCCCGTCGCGCGTCAGGATCACCGGAAAGTCGCCGGTGAAGTTCACCGCGCCGATAGCGTATTCGCAGTCGTGCACGTTAGAAGGATGCAGGCCCGCTTCGCCGCCGTTGGGGCGCGCCCAGTCCGGCTTCGGCCCTACCAGCCGTACGCCAAGCCGGTTAGAGTTGTAGTGAACCTGCCAGGACTGCGCGAAAAATTCATCAATGGATCGCTGGGTAAAAAAGTCCGGCGCGCCGTGCGGGCCATAGAGCACGCCGATGCGCCATTCGTCGCCGTAGGTGGGGATCAGCGCGGCGTCCACGGCCTGCGGCTCGCCGACCGGCGCTGGCGTGGTACAGGCGGCAAGCTGCGGCTGCGAAACGGGCAGCATATCGGCCACGCGCAGCGTGCGTCCGGCATGGCCGCCAAACTGGCCAAGGGCAAAGGTCGAACGGCTGCCGAGATAGTCCGGCACGTCAAAACCGTTGCGTACCGCCAGGTAGGTGCGGCAGCCCGTCTGCGCGCGGCCCAGCGTCAGCGTCTGTCCGGCTTTGACCGTCACCGGCTGCCAGTAGCCGACCGGCGCGTCATCCAGCGTTGCCGGGCAATCCGCGCCGGTTAAGGCGATCACGGCGTCGGTGTGGAAGCGCAGCGTCGGGCCTTGCAGGGTAAACTCCAGGCCCGCCGCTTCTTCCGCGTTGCCGACGATGCGGTTCGCCAGCCGAAAAGCGAAGTCGTCCATCGGGCCGGACGGCGGCACGCCGATGTCCCAGTAGCCGGGACGGCCAGGGTAATCCTGAATGCTGCTCCAGGTGCCGGGCTGGAGCACTTCAATGACGTGGGCCGCAGGCGTAAAGCTGTCCAGCTGGCGCGTCCACACCTGGCCGCTGCGGAACTCGTCGGTGGCGATAACCTGACGCAGATAGTCAAGATTGGTAGCAATGCCGTGCAGCCGCGTTTCATTCAGCGCCTCGCGCATTTTTGCCAGCGCCGCCTCGCGGTTTTCCGCGTGAACGATCAGCTTGGCGATCATCGGATCGTAAAAGGCGGAAACTTCTGAACCCGTCGTCACGCCGCTGTCCACGCGCACCCCTTCCGGAAAGCAGACGTCCGTCAGCACGCCCGGACTGGGCTGAAAGTTTTTCACCGGATCTTCGGCATAGAGCCGCACTTCAATCGCCGCGCCCTGCGGCGCCTGCGCCATACGCGCCCAGTCCGGCTCCACGCCCGCCGCCACCTGCAACATGCACTCGACCAGATCCAGCCCGGTCACGCATTCGGTGACCGGATGCTCGACCTGTAAACGGGTATTCACTTCCAGAAAGAAGAATTCGTCGCGCTGCGCGTCGTAGATATATTCCACCGTGCCCGCGCTGCGATAGTTGACGCGCTCGCCCAGCCGGACGGCTGATTCCAACAGGGCGCGACGCGTAGCTTCCGGCAGATTGGGCGCGGGCGTCTCTTCCACCACTTTCTGATTACGGCGCTGTAGCGAGCAGTCGCGTTCACCCAGGGCGACGACTTTGCCTTTGCCGTCGCCAAAAATCTGTACTTCCACGTGGCGCGCACGATCGATGCAGCGTTCCAGAAAGACGCCCGCATCGCTGAAGAACTGCTCGCCCAGGCGGCGGACGCTTTCCCAGGCGTCGCGTAGCGCCTGTGCGTCGCCGCAGCGGGTTAAGCCGATGCCGCCGCCGCCCGCAGTACTTTTCAGCATCACCGGATAGCCGATGGCGTCCGCGGCGGTTAAGGCTTCCGCCAGCGAGTTCAGCAGCGGCGTGCCCGGCGTCATCGGCACGCCAGCCTCGGCGGCCAGCTCGCGGGCGCGGTGCTTGAGGCCGAATTCGCCGATTTGCTGCGCCGTGGGGCCGACGAAAACGATGTTCGCTGCTTCACAGGCCGCCGCAAACGGCAGGCTTTCGGAAAGAAAACCGTAGCCGGGCCAGATCGCCTGGGCGCCGCTCTGCTGCGCCGCTGCCAGGATCCTGTCGATACGCAGATAGCTGTCGGCGGCTTTTTCGCCGCCCAGCGCGATGGCGATATCCGCCTCTTTGACATGCTGCGCGTTTTTATCCGCGTCGGAATAGACCGCCACGCCGGTAATGCCCAGCTTTTTCAGCGTGCGCAGGGCGCGGCAGGCGATTTCGCCCCGGTTGGCGACAAGAACGGTATTAAACATGGGAAGCCTCCTTGCGCGCCAGCCAGTTGCGCCAGCCGCCAAACTCGGTGATGTCCCGGGCGTCGGCCAGCGCCGCCGGTTCGCAAATAAAGCCTTTTACCTGACGACCATCCTCCAGCGTCAGCGTGCCGATGCCGAGCGGCGCAGGGATTTCCGCTACGAATTCGCCAAAGCGCGCCAGCGGAATGTCCCACAGCTCGACGGTAATGGCTTTGCCGCCGGTCGCTTTCGCCAGCCCCGGCTTGGGCGGCTGGGTGTTGGCCAACGCATAAAGGCGATAGGCGTCGGCGGTGCGGGTTTCTTCCACCAGCACCGCATTGCGGCGGGTTAACTGGTGATTCAGCGGCATCCCGGTCAGGTGCGCGCCAACGACCGCGACGCGAACGTGGTGTGGCGAAGCGGGCAAAGCGGACGGCGCGGCGCAGGCTTTTCCGGTCGCGCCCAGATCGAGCGCCAGGCTCTGCTGCCAGCGCTGCCCAAAGGTCGCCAGTGCGCGATCGTGCCACGCGGGCGCAATCAGCGTGATCCCGGCGGGCAGCCCGTCCTCACGGAATGGCCCTGGCAGGGCGAGCGCCGAGAGATCGGCCAGGTTAGTAAAGTTGGTATAGGTGCCAAACTGCGAGTTATAGCGCACCGGCTCCTGCCGCATCTCTTCCAGCGTGTGGATGGTCGGCGACGCTGGCACCACCAGCGCGTCAAACTGGGCGAGCGTCTGCTGGATCTGACGGCTCAGCTCCGCGCGCAGGTATTCCGCCCGATAAGCGTCAACCGCGCTGTAGTGCTGGCCGCTGGCGATAATGCCGTACACGGTCGCATCCATCTGTTCCGGATGGTGCAGCATCTCGCCGACGGCCGCGGTACGTTCGGCTACCCAGGGCCCCGAGTAAAGCTGTTCGGCCAGCTGGTGGAACAGCGCGAAATCGATGGGATGCAGCGTGGCGCCGCACGCCTGCAGCGCGGCCAGCGCTTTTTTCCAGGCGGCTTCGGCCTGTGCATCGTCAAAAAAGGTGGGATGAGAAGGAACAGCCAGGCGCGGCGCGGCAGGCAGGGCGGCGGGCGCCAGCGCCGGATTGTCGCGTGAATAGGCGTCACTGGCGTCATAGCCGCCCGCACAGGTCGCGACCTGGAAAGCATCCTCCACCGTCAGCGCAAACACGGAAAGCGTATCGTTCAGGCGGCAGGCTGGCAGCACGCCGGTGGCCGACAGCCAGCCTTTGGTCGGCTTCAGGCCGACGATATTGTTAAAGCCGGCCGGGACGCGCCCTGAGCCAGCGGTATCGGTGCCCAGCGCAAAGCAGACCAGGCCACGAGCCGTCACGGAAGCCGAACCGGAGCTGGAGCCGCCGCTGACGTAATCCGCATTAAAGCTGTTTTTCACCGCGCCATAGGGCGACCGCGTGCCGACCAGGCCGGTAGCGAACTGATCGAGATTGGTTTTGCCGATGACCACGGCGCCCGCCGCCTTCAGCCTGGCGACCGCAACGGCATCGGTTGCGGCTTCGTGAGCGAAAGCAGGGCAGGCGGCGGTGGTCGGCCAGCCCGCCACGTCGATATTGTCTTTCACCGCAAAGGGCACGCCGAACAGCGGCAGCGACTGCGGATCCTTCTGCCAGGCTGCCAGCAGCGGTTCCGTCTGCGCCCGCAGTTGAGAAGGAGTGGCAAGATAAAGCCAGGCGTTATCTTCCAGGCTCAGCTCCGCCAGCAAAGAGGAAAGGGTAGCGAACAGCTCCTGCGGCTGCTCCTGATGGTAACGCCGCCAGTCATTCAGGGTAAAACCGGTGAAAGCCATAGGTTGAATTCCATCTGGTATACAAGATGGAATAAACAGAGCAAAAGCCGTGCCATACGGATAATTTACTGATTATTAAATATTTAAATAAATAAGGCAGGCGAGGGTGCACGTTATTTGGGCAGTGAATGAACAAAAAAGGGGCGATAAGGAAGCTGGCCGTGCGGGAACGTACAGCACCAGGGGCCGCAGCGAGCGGCGCCCAGGCCGTGCGCTATTATTCTGCCGGATGCCACTGTTCGATGGCGGACTGCTGTCGGCGCCGCGTCAGCATTTTTTCCAGCTCGAATACGGCAAACAGCAGCGCGCCGACGGCCAACGTAAGCAGCCAGATTTCCTGCGGCAGCGGCACGGTGGCAAACAGGCTTTGCATCACCGGCAGGCCGAACAGAGCCAGCTGCAACAGCGCGAGCAGAGCGCTCGCCAGCCAGAAACCATAATCTTTCAGCAGGCCGGTATTGAGCGAAGATCGCGCCGGTTCGCGGCAGTTCAGCAGCCAGACCCACTGCGCCACGATCAGCGTTTGCAGCAGCACGGCGTGAATAAATTTTGGTTCGTAGCCGCGTGATTGCAGCCACAGCTCGGTTACGAAAGCGCTCAGCATAATGGTTACGCCTGTAAAGCCGAGGTGCCAGAACCGGCAGCCTTGCGCCGAATGGCTCGCTTTCCGCGGCCGGGAACAGACAGGCGTGGACGCTGTTTTTCCGCTGATAAGGCTAACGGCAAGCGTGACCGACGCCGCGACATTTATCCATAAAACCTGAAGAGGCGCGATCGGAATAAATTTTCCTGCCAGCAGGGCGGCGATAAACAGCAGCGTCTGCGACAGGCAGATTGGCAGCATAAAGCGTCCCGCTTTTTTCAGGCCGTCACGAAGGCGCTGGCCTTCCTGCACGGCGCTGATAAGCGCGGCGAAATGATTATCGGGCAGCACGAGATCGGCGATCGCTTTTGTCACGCCGCCGTTTGCAGCCTGTGTCGCTATTCCGACATCGGCCTGTTTGAGCGCGGGGATATCCTGAGCGCCGTTGCCGGTGATGCCGACCACTTCGCCCTGGCTTTGCAGCGCGGCGACCAGCCGTTGCCTGTGCGCGGGCGTCATGCCCACAAAGATGTCATAGCGATCCACCACCCGGGCCAGCTCGATATCGCTCATTCGCTCCAGCTGGCGGCCGGTCAACTCGCTATGGCTGCCGCCAATGCCTGTCATTCGACCAATGGCCAGCGCCGTTGCCACAGGGTCGTCGGCCAGCATTTTTACCCGGATCCCGGCACGCTGGCAGTCGACAATCGCTCTGGCTGCTTCAGGACGCGGTGGATCTATCATGGCCGCTATGCCGCAGAAAATCAGGCCGTTTTGCAAATCGTCGTGGCAAAGCGCGGCCTGGTTTTTATCGGCCGGACGGCAGGCGCTGGCAATAAGGTGCAGGCCTTCTGCAGCGTGGTGCGCTATTTGCTGCTGCCACCAGGCAACATCCAGCGCTTCCAGACCCTGTCCGGTCTGCTGGAAGTCGCATATCCGCAGCAGCGCTTCCGGCTCGCCGAGCGCCAGAATATAGCTTTCACCGTCAACCAGATGGCGCGTTGCCTGATACTTTCTGAGCTCATCAAACGGCAGCTTATCCAGCAGCAGCGCCGCCCGTTCAGGCAGGTGCGCTTTGGCAGCCGCCACCTTAAGCGCGGCCTGCGGCGGCTCGCCGGTGATGCGCCAGTTTTTTCCCTCATCTTTTAACAGCGTGCTGTCGCTGCACAGATCCATATTTCTTAGCAGGTCGCGGAGCCGGGCGTGTACGGCTGGCGCAATGACGCTACAGTCTTTGTCCTGTAAAAAGCGGCCTGTCGGCTGGTAGCCGTTGCCCTCTACGCGGATCGTTTCTTCGTGCAGGATCAGCGCCCTGACCGTCATTTCGTTCATCGTCAGCGAGTGGGTTTTATCGCAGCAGACGACGCTCAGCGCGCCCAGCGTTTCCGCCGTGGAGAGATGGCGGACGGCAATATTCATTTTCCTCAGGCGCCATATGCTCAACGCCAGCGCCAGCACGATAATCATCGGCAGCCCTGCCGGCACGGCGGCAACCGCCAGACCGGCCAGCGTCTGCATCAGTCCCTGCATCGGCAGGCTGTGCCGCAGCAGCGCATAGAAGAACAGAAAAGCGATCAGCGTGACCATCAGCAGCCAGAAGCCGTTGCCGAGCCTGTCGAACGATCTTAGCTGCGGCGTCCGGCGCGGTCTGACAGAGCACAGGGCCGCCTCGATGCGACCCAGCTGCGTTTTTGCTCCGGTGGCTACCGCAATACCGGTGGCGCAGCCTGAAACCAGCGTGGAGCCGCAAAAAAGCATATTGCTGCGGACTTCCGCAGGCCGTTCGCCTTCGGTCGCGGCCGTTTGTTTGGCAACGGCGGTTGCTTCTCCCGTTAACATGCTTTCATCCACCCGCAGATTTTGCGCCTCGATCAGGCGAAGATCGGCAGGGACTTTATCGCCCGCGCCCAGCATAATGATGTCGCCCGGCACCAGGCTGCGGGTATCCACCTGCAGAATATTACCCTCGCGCCTGACGCTTGCGCGATCGGGAAAGCCGCCTGCAAGATCTGGCGAGCTTTGCGTGGCGTTTTGCTGTAGCCAGTTAGCCAGCAGGTTAAGCAGAATAACGACAAGGATGACGCCGGTATCCAGCCAATGTTCGGTAACGGCGGTTAACACCGAAGCCAACAGCAGAACGCAGATTGGCGCGGTCAGCAGGCGCATCAGCGGGCACCGACGCCTGCGCGGCGGCAGCGTATTGGGGCCGAGGCCGACCAGACGTTTCTGCGCCTCTTCTGCGGAAAGCCCCGATTCATGACTCTGCATTCTTTTTATTACGCCAGCCGCATCATAACGATACCAGGCAGGCGGCGATTTTAATTTTTGCATCACAGGTAATCCTTGCGGGGAGTGGATAACAGAACCCGCTACCAACGTCATAACATCAGTGAGTCAGATGGCTGTTCTCCGCCAGTCAGGCTAAAGGCGGGTAGCGTTGAGGCGAGCAAGGAAGGCTATGCTGAAGGAAAGCAGGGCAAGGATTGTTGATCGCAATTAACCTTTAGCCAGCCAAAATAGCCTGACGAAGCCCTGTTGACCCGGCGTTTAAAGAAGTCAGGTTAAGTAAATTTGCCGATGCGGCATAGCGGGAGTCGCCAGGCCTGGTTAGCATGTTAAGAGCTTTAATGGTAAGCACAGGACAAAGAGAGGCGTTAACGTGGGAAAAGTCATGGCGGACAAGTGGCGGTTTTGGGCGGCAGGCGTTTGCCTGGCGATAGTAACAGGCACGGCGCACGCGGATTCGCTGGATGCGCAGCGCACGCGCTACCTGCAAATCAAGCAGGCCTGGGACAATAAACAGATGGATCAGGTTGCGCAGCTGATGCCCACGCTGCGCGATTACCCGCTTTATCCCTATCTTGAATATCGCGAGCTGGCGCAAAGCCTCGATCAGCAGAGCAGCTTCGTTATCAACGATTTTATTAAAAAAAACCCGACGCTGCCGCCGGTTCGCGCGCTTTCCTCAAGCTTTATCAACGAGCTGGCGCGACGCGAAGACTGGCGCGGCCTGCTGGTGTTCAGCCCGACCGAACCTAAACCTGTTGCCGCACGCTGCAACTGGTACTACGCCAAATGGGCCACTGGCGAGGAGCAGGTGGCCTGGAAAGGCGCTAAAACGATCTGGCTACGCGGCACCTCGCTGCCGCCGGGCTGCGACAGGCTGTTCAGCGCCTGGCAGGCGGCAGGTGAACAGACGCCGATTACCACGCTGGAGCGTATTCGTCTGGCTATGGTGGCCGGCAACAGCAACCTGGTGAATTTCCTGGCGGATCAGCTTCCTGAGGATTATCAGACCATCGCCAGCGCGGTGAAAGATTTGCAAAACAATCCGCAAAACGTGGAGGCCTTCGCCCGTATCGCCGGCCCGACCGATTTTACCCGCCAGGCCACCGCCATCGCTTTCGCGCGCGTGGCGCGTGAAGATGCCGAAAACGCCCGCGCGATGATCCCGACGCTGGTGCGGCTGCAAAAGATGAGCGAGCAGGAAGAGCAGAGCCTGAAAGAGGCGGTCGCGTGGCGATTAATGGGCAGCGACGTGACGACGGAACAGGCGCGCTGGCGCGATGACGTGGTGATGCGCAGCGATTCCGATGCGCTAATCGAGCGCCGCGTCAGGATGTCGCTGGGCAACAACGATCGTCGCGGGCTGAACACCTGGATCGCCCGACTGCCGGTAGAAACCAAGCAGAAAGATGAATGGCAGTACTGGCAGGCCGATCTGCTGCTGGAGCAGGGCCGCAAAGAGGAAGCCGATAAAATTCTGCGCGGCCTGATGCAGGAGCGCGGCTTCTATCCGATGGTCGCCGCCCAGCGTCTTGGCGTTGCCTATCCCCTACAGATTGACGAGGCGCCGTCGGTAGAGCGCAGCCTGACTCAGGGGCCGGAAATCGCCCGCGTGCGTGAACTGATGTACTGGAATATGGATAACCTGGCGCGAACCGAATGGAGCTACCTGGTCGGCAGCAAAAGCCGCAGCCAGCAGCAGCAGCTGGCGCGCTACGCCTACGAGCAGAACTGGTGGGTGCTCAGCGTGCAGGCGACCATTTCCGGCAAACTGTGGAACAGCCTGAAGGAGCGCTTCCCGCTGGCCTATCAGGAACAGTTTAAGCGCTATACGGAAGGCAAAGCGATCCCTGTCAGCTACGCGATGGCGATTGCCCGCCAGGAGAGCGCCTGGAATCCGAAAGCCCGCTCGCCGGTGGGCGCATCCGGGCTGATGCAGGTCATGCCCGCGACCGCGCAGCATACGGTGAAGGTCTATAGCCTGCCAGGCTACAGCAACAGCAGCCAGCTGCTGGATGCGGAAACCAATATCCAGATCGGCACCCAGTATCTGGAATCGGTCTATCAACAGTTCGGCCAGAACCGCATTTTTTCTTCGGCGGCCTATAACGCCGGGCCGTCACGGGTCAGAACGTGGCTGGGGAACAGCGCTGGCCGCCTGGACGCGGTCGCTTTTATCGAAACCATTCCTTTTTCGGAAACGCGTAACTATGTAAAAAACGTGCTGGCTTACGATGCCTACTATCGTCACTTTATGCGGCAGTCGGACAATATTCTCTCTGACGGCGAGTGGCAGCGACGCTATTGATCCCGCCCGGCCTGTGCTAGACTGCTGTACTAGTTAAAGAGTATGGGCCACCTATGACTGAACCTTCCATTCCCGTAACGATGGAACCGCACAACGAAGAGTGGCAGCGCTTTGTTGTGCTGCTCCAGCACGCTTTTGACAACGGACTGCACCTGCCGCTACTTCAGCTGATGATGACGCCGGACGAACGCGAGGCGCTGGGCACGCGCCTGCGTATTATCGAAGAGCTGATGCGCGGCGAGATGAGCCAGCGCGAGCTGAAAAACGATCTGGGCGTCGGCATCGCTACCATCACCCGTGGCTCGAACAGCCTGAAAAGCGCGCCGCCTGCCCTGAAAACCTGGCTGGAGGCGCAGCTGCTGAACGGTTCAGATAAGATCTGATCCGTCGGCGCTTTGCTGGTATACCGCGTTATGGAAAGGGCAGAGCGCCAGGATCAGCGCCTGATGATAGACGCTGGTGCGGCTGAGCTGCCCGGCGGTAAAGGCGCCGATCGCGCCGCCCTTATGCTTGATGTTTTCAATGCCGGTCAGGCTCGCCATCACTTCGCCCAGTTCGCGTCCGGCCGCAATGCCTTTCAGCACCACCGGCGGCAGCGTAAAGCTGGCGGAGCGTGACTCGCCGCGCTGCTGACGGTTTTCAATCACCATCCAGGCAAACGCGCTTTCGCCTTCAATACCGGCTTCAATCGCCACCCAAAAATCCGCCTGCGGACGCAGCTGACGGGCATTTTGCACGCGCTGGCGTGCGCCAGTTCTCGTTTCTGCATCGGTAAGGGGCTGCAGGGCCACGCCGCTGTCGACCTCGACGCCCTCCATATGGCAGGATCCCTCACCGAAAATATCGCTGAAAGCCTGAGAAATTGCCTTAATTTTTGCCGGATTAATGGTTGCAGCGACAACATGGTACATAATTGTTTGAACCCCTTACGCAAATTTGCCGCAGTATAACGGAAAACAGCAATGTTACAGGTCTATCTTGTTCGCCACGGAGAAACGCTTTGGAATGCAGCGAGACGCATTCAGGGACAGTCGGACAGCGCGCTGACGGCTAAAGGAGAGCAGCAGGCGCAGCAGGTGGGTGAACGGATGAAACATCTGGGCATTACTCACGTCATCGCCAGCGACCTGGGCCGCACCAAACGCACGGCTGAAATCATCGCGGACGCCTGCGGCTGTGAAGTGACGCTGGAGCCGCGTCTGCGCGAGCTGAATATGGGCGTGCTGGAAAAGCGCCCGCTGGATTCGCTGACGCCGGAAGAAGAGAGCTGGCGCGCCACGCTGATCAACGGCACCGAAAACGGTCGTATCCCGAACGGCGAGTCGATGACGGAGCTGGCCGCGCGAATGCACGAGGCGCTGAACGCCTGTCTGAATCTGCCCGCCGGCAGCCGTCCGCTGCTGGTCAGCCACGGTATGGCGCTGGGCGTGCTGGTAAGTACGCTGCTGGGGCTGCCTGCGTGGGCCGAGCGTCGGCTACGGCTGCGCAACTGCTCCATTTCCCGCGTCGATTACCAAAAGAGCGCCTGGCTGGCGTCCGGTTGGGTAGTGGAAACGGCGGGAGACGTGTCGCATCTGGATGCGCCCGCGCTGGACGAGCTGCAACGCTAACGAAGACGCGAAGCCGGGCTGAACCGGCTTACTCTTCAGCCTGGCGGCGGATCGGGATCAGATATTCGCAGCGGATATCTTGTGGCGGTTCCGGCTGCCTTTTGCCGCCGTGGGTGTGGAAACGCTCAATATCCTGCCCGTGGCGGCGCGTCAGCTGTAGCGTCGGCATACAGGTACCGTAAAGCAGCAGGATAAATTCCTGCAGGCTGGTTCTCGGCCCTTCGTAAGTAAACTGCACGTACTCGCCGCCTTCCAGCAGCACCGTTTGCGTTGCCGGGACGGGATGGAAAAGCTTATCGGACGGCACGGCGGTGGTGTAGAGAATTTCCTGCTCGTCATCTTTTTCCACGCTGGGCCGCGACTGGTGCAGGCCGTACAGCACGGGCGGGATGGTGTCCGTTTCCGTCAGGAACTGCCGCCAGAAATGCAGGCGCATCTCATCGCGGTAGCTGGAAATCTGCTCCAGCGTGCAGGTATAGCTTTGCGTTTGTCCCACCAGCACCGTTTCCGGCAGGGTGACGTAAGTGGCTTCGGGCAGCTGAAAGTCATCCAGCCGGATCGGCGGACGCAGGCCGAAGGAGTGCCAGTCGGAGGCGCGACGATACCAGGCCGGCGTCTGGTTAAACTGTTTTTTAAACGCGCGCGTAAAGGTCTGCTGCGAGTCGAAGCGATACTGCAGGGCAATATCCAGAATAGGGCGGCTGGTCAGGCGCAGCGCGACCGCGGCTTTTGACAGCCGACGTGCACGAATATAGGCGCCGATAGCATGACCGGTAACTTCTTTAAACATCCTTTGCAAATGCCATTTTGAATAGCCTGCTCTGGCTGCGACGTGATCCAGAGACAGCGGCTGGTCAAGGTGGCCTTCAAGCCAGACTAGCAAGTCGCGAATGATACCGGCTTGATCCATAAAACGTCCTCATCCTGGTTAATATTGGTGCAGCAGCAGTGCTGGACGTGCTGAGAGTGAAATTTCGTTTTGTTAGTCCGGTATGCTATACCGGGGCACGCCAGGTCCGCCAGCGTAAAAGCGCTAAGCGAGGTAACTTACAATGTCATCTATTTTCTATGCAATGGTAACGTTATGACAATGAAAAAAATGTTAATGGTCACGGCAATAATGCTCACCCCTCTTGCGGTGCGCGCCGAAGTGGTCGGCTCGGTCGATACCACCTTTAAAGTGTTTGGGCCCGATCATAAGATTATGGTCGAAGCCTTTGACGATCCCGATGTACAAAACGTGACCTGCTACCTCAGCCGGGCAAAAACCGGCGGGATCAAAGGCGGGTTAGGTCTGGCGGAAGATACGTCGGATGCCGCTATTTCCTGCCAGCAGGTTGGGCCGATAACGCTCAGCGACAAGATTGCCCAAGGGAAAGCAGAAGGTGAAGTGGTGTTTCGTAAGCGCACCTCGCTGGTGTTCAAAAAGCTACAGGTAGTCCGCTTTTACGACCGCAAACGTAACGCGCTTATTTACCTTAGCTATTCCGACAAGGTGGTGGAAGGCTCGCCTAAAAATGCGTTAAGCGCCGTTCCCATCATGCCCTGGAGCCGCTAAGGCAAGCGAGAGGGGGCCGCGAAAAACGACCCCTCAACGCAGCACCGGCTTACTCCTGCAGGTCGCCGCAGAAACGGTAACCTTCACCATGAATAGTGGCGATAATTTCCGGCGTGTCCGGCGTGGACTCAAAATGTTTACGAATGCGGCGGATGGTGACGTCCACGGTGCGATCGTGCGGCTTCAGCTCGCGGCCGGTCATTTTTTTCAGCAGATCGGCGCGGGTCTGGATTTTGCCCGGATTCTCGCAGAAGTGCAGCATCGCGCGGAATTCGCTACGCGGCAGCTTGTACTGTTCGCCCTGCGGGCCAATCAGCGAGCGGCTGTTGATATCCAGCTCCCAGCCGTTAAAGCGGTAGCTTTCAACCAGCTTGCGCTCCTCGCTGTGCGGCGCCAGATTCATGGTGCGCGACAGCAGATTACGGGCGCGGATAGTTAGCTCACGCGGGTTGAAAGGCTTGGTGATATAGTCATCCGCCCCGATCTCAAGGCCGAGGATCTTATCGACTTCGTTGTCCCTGCCGGTCAGGAACATCAGCGCCACGTTGGCCTGTTCACGCAGTTCGCGCGCCAGCAGCAGGCCGTTTTTGCCGGGAAGGTTTATATCCATGATGACCAGGTTGACGTCGTTCTCTGTCAAAACCTGATGCATTTCTGCACCGTCCGTAGCTTCATAAACCATGTAGCCTTCGGCCTCAAAAATACTTTTGAGAGTATTGCGAGTAACTAATTCGTCTTCAACGATAAGTATGTGCGGGGTCTGCATGTGTTCGCTACCTAAAATTGCCAAAAAACGATATGGGCATACAGCAGTTACCGTATGGGTAATACGCGGGCGCCGATTGACGCGTAACGCGGGCTGTACGGAATATGTTCACAAGCCATTCATGGACCGGAAAATACCAGATAAAAAAGTATATTCCCTGTCTCGGCAAGGTCAAAAATGGCGTATATCCTAACCTCATTAACAGCAACATAACAGCACAAGCCACGACCAACAGCCAATAAATAAAGCTTAATTGACTTATATCAATCCAATTGTAGCACGTTGAGGTGCTGTTGAAAAACGCCCCGCCAAAGGGCGATTTAGCTGGATAAGCGCCGCGCAAAGATGAAAAAATAAACGGCTTTCTTTGCAAAGAGTATAGATAAAATTTAACAATTCTTAATTGCCTGAACTACATGAGATTATCGTCAGATAAATGTTTTTATCGCTAAAATCAGCGGAAAAAAGCCGTAGTTTATAATTATAGCTGGTCAGACAGGTCGTTAGTATGTTGTTGATTTGTTAAAATGATAGCAGAGGTTTCCCGTCCATCTTATGCCACGGGACCCTCAGGATATGTCCACACTGAACTTAAGAAGGCCCTTATGCGTTTTCCCCTGATACTTGTTTCACCTGCCCGACCTGAAAATGTGGGGGCGGCGGCCCGCGCCATGAAAACCATGGGATTTGATGAATTACGGATCGTAAACAGTCAGGCGCATCTGGAAGCGGGCGCACGACGGGTCGCGCATGGCGCAGGCGAGATCCTGGAACAGGCTACGCACTGGCCTTCGCTGGCTGCCGCGCTGGTGGATATCGACTTCAGCATCGCTACCACCGCGCGAAGCCGGGCAAAATTCCGCTATTACGCCACGCCGCAGCAGGTAGAAAGCCAGCTGGCGGAAAAGCAGCAGTGGATCGGCAGCGCGGCGCTGGTGTTTGGGCGTGAGGATACCGGCCTGACGAATGAGGAGTTAGACCAGGTGGATTTGCTGACCGGCATTCCGATGGCGGCGGACTATCCTTCGCTGAATCTTGGGCAGGCGGTGATGGTGTACTGCTATCAGCTGTCGGCGCTGCGTCAGGTCGCCGCCGTGCCGGCCGTCACGGCTGACGGTCAGCAGCTGAAGGCGCTGCGCCAGCGGCTCAGCCAGCTGGTTGAGCGGCTTGAGGTCAGCGACGATCGCAAACTGGTCGACTGGCTGGATCAGCGTCTGGGCACGCTGCAACAGCGCGACACCGCTATGCTGCACCGGCTGCTGCACGACATAGAAAAAAATCTTATAGATAAAAAAACTGGTTAACGCTTTATACATAGCAAGACATGCTAAGGGTAAGCGGCTTTCGCCTTGATTAAGATCTGTTTTCAGGCCAAATCCCTGGCGGGCGTTTTGTCAGCCGATTTGCGCCTGCGGATAAAAAAATTGACTTAGCCAGGGCTTTGCTTTACTTCTGAAAGCGGACAAATTCAAGACAGACAGTAAAATCTAAAATGCGTACTTACAGCCTGATGACAACAATCATTATTACCACCACCACCATTACCACAGGTAACGGTGCGGGCTGACGCATACAGGAAAAAATAAAAAAAGCCCGCACCTTAAACAGTGCGGGCTTTTTTTTCGGCAAAAATTCAGGAGATGATTATGCGAGTGCTGAAATTCGGTGGAACCTCAGTCGCCAACGCGGAAAGATTTTTGCGCGTGGCGGATATTCTGGAGAGCAATGCTAAGCAGGGACAGGTCGCTACCGTATTGTCCGCGCCGGCCAAAATCACCAACCATCTGGTGGCGATGATTGAAAAAACCATCAGCGGGCAGGATGCGCAGGTAAACCTGCTCGATGCCGAAAAGATTTTTGACGTTTTGCTGCAAGGGCTGGCGGAAGCGGAGCCGAAATTTCCCTACGCCCGTCTGAAAGCCGTGGTGGATGCGGAGTTCGCTCAGCTGAAGCAGGTGCTGCACGGTATCGGCCTGCTCGGCCAGTGCCCGGACAGCGTCAATGCCGCCATTATCTGTCGCGGCGAGAAGCTGTCGATCGCCATTATGGAAGGGCTGCTCCAGGCGCGCGGCTACGGCGTCAGCGTGATCGATCCTGTTGAAAAGCTGCTGGCGGTTGGCCACTATCTTGAGTCCACCGTGGATATTCCTGAATCCACTCGCCGTATCGCCGCCGCGCAGATCCCTGCCGAAAATATGATCCTGATGGCGGGCTTTACTGCCGGAAACGAAAAGGGCGAGCTGGTGGTGCTGGGCCGTAACGGCTCCGACTACTCCGCCGCCGTGCTGGCTGCCTGTCTGCGCGCCGACTGCTGTGAAATCTGGACCGATGTCGATGGCGTTTACACCTGCGATCCGCGTCAGGTGCCGGACGCCCGCCTGCTGAAAACCATGTCCTATCAGGAGGCGATGGAGCTTTCCTACTTCGGCGCTAAAGTGCTGCATCCGCGCACCATCACGCCGATCGCCCAGTTTCAAATTCCCTGCCTGATTAAAAATACCGCCAACCCGCAGGCGCCCGGCACGCTGATCGGCGGCGACAGCGCCAGCGACGATAACCCGGTAAAAGGCATCACCAACCTGAATAACATGGCGATGTTTAACGTCTCCGGGCCCGGCATGAAAGGGATGATCGGCATGGCCGCGCGCGTGTTCGCCGCCATGTCCCGCAGCGGCATTTCCGTGGTGCTGATCACCCAGTCTTCTTCCGAATACAGCATCAGCTTCTGCGTGCCGCAAAGCGATCAGCTGCGCGCCCGTCGCGTGCTGGAAGACGAGTTCTTCCTGGAGCTGAAAGACGGGCTACTGGAGCCGCTGGACGTAATGGAAAATCTGGCCGTGATTTCGGTGGTGGGCGACGGAATGCGTACGCTGCGCGGTATCTCCGCGAAGTTCTTCTCGGCGCTGGCGCGGGCCAATATCAATATCGTAGCCATTGCGCAGGGCTCTTCAGAGCGCTCTATTTCCGTGGTGGTGCATAACGACGACGCCACGACCGGCGTGCGCGTGGTGCATCAGATGCTGTTCGCCACCGACCAGGTGATCGAAGTGTTTGTGATCGGCATCGGCGGCGTGGGCGCCGCGCTGATCGAACAGCTTTCCCGCCAGCAGGCGTGGCTGAAGAACAAGCATATCGATCTGCGCGTCTGCGGCATCGCCAACTCCAAAGCGCTGCTGACCAACGTGCACGGCATTCCGCTGGACAACTGGCAGGCCGCGCTCCAGGAAGCCAAAGAGCCTTTTAACCTGGCGCGCCTGAACCGTCTGGTGAAAGAGTATCATTTGCTTAACCCGGTGATTGTCGACTGTACCTCCAGCCAGGCCGTAGCCGATCAGTATGCGGATTTTCTGGCCGATGGTTTTCACGTGGTCACGCCTAACAAAAAGGCCAATACCTCATCCTGGCAGTACTATCAGCAGATGCGCGCGGCGGCGGCTAAATCGCGCCGCAAGTTCCTGTACGATACCAATGTGGGTGCGGGCCTGCCGGTGATTGAAAATCTGCAAAACCTGCTTAACGCCGGTGATGAGCTGCTGCGTTTCTCCGGCATTCTGTCCGGATCGCTCTCTTATATCTTCGGCAAGCTGGACGAGGGCGTGTCGCTGTCGGAAGCGACACGTACAGCGCGCGAAATGGGCTTTACCGAGCCGGATCCGCGCGACGATCTCTCCGGGATGGACGTGGCGCGCAAGTTACTGATTCTGGCGCGTGAAGCGGGCTATCAGCTGGAGCTGAGCGATATCGAAATCGAAGCCGTGCTGCCGGAGGCGTTTAACGCGCTGGACGTGGAAACCTTTATGCAGCGGCTGCCGGAGCTGGACGACGCTTTTACCGCCCGCGTACGCCGCGCGGCCGATGAGGACAAAGTGTTGCGCTTTGTCGGCGTGATTGAAGAGGGCGGCCGCTGCCACGTGAAGATCGACGCCGTTGACGGCAACGATCCGCTGTATAAAGTCAAAAACGGCGAAAATGCTTTAGCTTTTTACAGCCGCTATTATCAGCCTATACCGCTGGTGCTGCGCGGTTACGGTGCCGGTAACGACGTGACCGCCGCGGGCGTGTTTGCCGATCTGTTACGCACCTTGTCATGGAAGTTGGGAGTTTAAACATGGTTAAGATCTATGCGCCAGCCTCAATTGGCAACGTCAGCGTCGGCTTCGACGTGCTGGGCGCGGCGGTTTCGCCCGTCGACGGAACGCTGCTGGGCGACTGCGTAACGGTGGAGGCGGCCAGCGAGTTCAGCCTGCGCAACGAGGGACGCTTCGTCAGCAAGCTGCCTGCCGATCCGCAGGAAAATATCGTCTGGCAGTGCTGGGATCGCTTTTGCGAGGCGACAGGCAAACGCGTACCGGTAGCGATGACGCTGGAAAAAAATATGCCGATCGGCTCCGGTCTGGGATCTAGCGCCTGTTCGGTGGTGGCCGGACTGATGGCGATGAACGAACATTGCGGCAGGCCGCTTGACGACAACCAGCTGCTGACGCTGATGGGCGAGCTGGAAGGCCGGGTTTCCGGCAGCGTCCACTTTGATAACGTGGCACCCTGTTTCCTGGGCGGCCTGCAGCTGATGCTGGAAGAGAACGGCGCGATCAGCCAGCCGGTGCCATGCTTTGATGACTGGCTGTGGGTGATGGCCTATCCCGGCATCAAGGTTTCCACCGCCGAGGCGCGGGCGATCCTGCCTGCGCAATATCGCAAAGAAGATATCATCAAACACGGCCGCTATCTGGGCGGCTTTATTCACGCCTGCCACACTCAGCAGCCGGAACTGGCGGCGAAGCTGATGCGCGACGTGATCGCCGAACCCTACCGCACTAAACTGTTACCGGGCTTCGCCAATGCCCGCCAGGCCGCCCAGGATATTGGCGCGCTGGCCTGCGGCATTTCCGGCTCCGGGCCGACGCTGTTCGCCGTCTGTAATCAGGCCGACACGGCGCAGCGCATGGCAGACTGGCTTCGCCAGCACTACCTGCAAAACGAGGAAGGCTTCGTCCATATTTGCCGCTTAGACACGGCTGGCGCACGTAAACTGGGATAACGCATGAAACTTTATAATCTGAAAGATCACAACGAGCAGGTCAGCTTTTCACAGGCGGTTAAACAGGGTCTGGGCAGCCAGCAGGGGCTGTTTTTCCCGCTGGAGCTGCCGGAGTTTGAGCTGACCGATATCGACGCCATGCTGGAGATGGATTTCGTCAGCCGCAGCAGCAAAATTCTCTCTGCTTTTATCGGCGACGAAATCGACGCGCATCATCTGCACGAGCGCGTGAAAAACGCGTTTGCGTTCCCCGCGCCGGTAGCGAGAGTCACCGACGATATTTCTGCGCTGGAGCTGTTTCACGGCCCGACGCTGGCTTTTAAAGACTTCGGTGGCCGCTTTATGGCGCAGATGCTCTCTTACGTCAGCGGCGCGGACGAGAAGATCACCATCCTGACCGCCACTTCTGGCGATACCGGTGCGGCCGTAGCCCATGCGTTTTACGGCATGGACAACGTGCGCGTGGTGATCCTCTATCCGCAGGGCAAAATTAGCCCGTTGCAGGAGAAGCTGTTCTGTACGCTGGGAGGCAATATCCAGACGATCGCTATCGACGGCGATTTCGATACCTGTCAGTCGCTAGTCAAGCAGGCCTTCGACGACGAGCTGCTGAAGAAGGCCATCGGCCTGAACTCGGCGAACTCGATCAATATCAGCCGTCTGCTGGCGCAGATTTGCTACTACTTTGAAGCGGTGGCGCAGCTGCCGCAGGAAAAACGCAATCAGCTGGTGGTGTCGGTGCCGAGCGGCAACTTCGGCGATCTGACGGCCGGCCTGCTGGCGAAGTCGCTGGGCCTGCCGGTGAAGCGTTTTATTGCCGCCACCAACGCCAATGACACCGTGCCGCGCTTCCTGAAAGGCGGTGAATGGCTGCCTGCCGCTACCGTTTCCACGTTGTCGAACGCCATGGACGTCAGCCAGCCGAACAACTGGCCGCGCGTTGAGGAGTTGTTCCGCCGCAAAACCTGGCGCCTGACCGACCTGGGCTTTGGCGCGGTAGATGATGAAACCACCCGCGCTACCATGCGCGAGCTGGCGGATCTGGGCTATATCTCCGAGCCGCACGCCGCTATCGCTTACCGACTGCTGCGCGATCAGCTACAGGAAGGCGAGTTCGGGCTGTTCCTGGGGACGGCGCATCCGGCCAAGTTCAAGGAGAGCGTGGAAGAAATCCTGGGCCAGACGCTGCCGCTGCCGCTGCCGCAGGAGCTGGCGGATCGCGCCGATCTGCCGCTGCTGTCGCACAAGATGGCCGCCGATTTCGCCGAGCTGCGCGACTTCCTGCTTTACAAATAACGCCTGCGGCCCTTATTCATAAGGGCCTGAGATTGTTGACACACTCATCCTCTGTCATCAAGTCGCATTGGGGCCGGTGGAAAGCAGCGGAGGCAGATCGGAACACGGACACGCCGTGAATACGTCCATGTAGGCTCGTTTCGCGCGTCCATGCGCGAAAACGGTCCGCTTATCCGCTCAGCCTCTGCCGCTGTGAAGCGGTTGTGTCGCTATCAAAAACGACAGTGTAGAGTCGCAGGCTTTTAAGTCTGTCATCAAACATTGGCCCTTACCCGTAAGGGTCTTTTCCTGCCTGTTATGCCGTCCCGCTGGTGGAGGGCTCTCCTGAGTTTCCGGTTGATTGTGGTGACCCTGAAGGCTGAATAGCGGCCGTTTGCTGCCCGGAAGGCGGCGCGGCAATCGCCTGCTGGCTACGGCTATCCGCTGCCGGATTCGGCTGTCCGGCGGCGGTGATATTCACCGGCCCGCTGGTGGCAGCTGCTACGGCGGCGCGCACTTTACTGTGCGCCTGATAGATCTGGTTCACCATCTTGTAGGTCAGGCCAAACGCGGCTGCGGTGCCGCCGTTGTTCAGCAGGCTGGAGAGCTGCGGCGACAGCGAGCCTTTGGTCGCCGCATTCAGCACCTGCTGCGCGGCCAGGGTGCTGGCATTGGCGAAGTTATTCCAGCTCAGGCGGGCAATGGAGTGATCCAGCAGGCGGCCATAATCTTTCATCGGCAGGGAAGGGGAGAACTTCTGCGAGTCGCCCGCGCGTTTGGCGTCATAATGCTTGCCCAGAAAGGCGTCGCCCGTCTCAATCACGGTGTTGCAGGCTGCCCGGATGCCGGAAACCAGCGCCGCCATCGCGTGCAGCTCTTTCCCGCTGAGCCGCTGCCCGGCCGCATCGCGAATTTCAGGGCCGGAAACGGTATAGCCCTGCGGCAGCGCTTTTTGGATCAGACCGTCCTGCAACATGCCCATCGCCAGCGTATTCAGCGTGTACCAGGCACCGTTGGTGCGCATATCGCCATCGCTGACGCCGTGGCTTGGTTTGCCGTCGCGCGAGGCCACCATGCTGCCGGTCGCCTGCAAAGATTCGCGCGAGGCCGCGTAAAGCACGTTGCGCAGCTGGGTGCTGAGCACGCGGGTGGTTAAGCCAGGGTTGCCGGTCAGCACGCCAGCCGCCGACATGCCTATATTCATCAGTTCGGCGGCGACCTGCTGCCCGGTTACGCGCTGTGAGTCCTGCTGGTGTTTGTCCGTCATATTTTGCCATTCCTGCGGCTTATCGCGCTGGATCACGTCTGCCTGGCCCGGACTCAGGCCAAACTGACCGCGCACGGCAACGGCATTGTTTTGCGGATCGCGTGCCAGACGCGGCTCCCTGATATGGTGATGCGCGGCGATGTTTGCCAGCGACACCGCGACCTGAAGCCCCACGGCGGCGGCCGGATGCTTCTCGGCCAGATGCGGCAGCATCATGTTATAGGCCTCGATAAATGCCTCTTCGCGCATCAGCGTCGGCAGCCCGCAGGTCACCATCTGCTGTAGCGCATGGCCGCCCAGCGCGCCCCAGGCTTTGTTTTGCAGCGGCGCAGAGGCGAATTTCCCCAGGGTGACGGCGGAGTGTTTGGTTTCGTTCCAGCCCGCTTTTCCGGCAATTTTTGCGCCTTTCCAGCTTTGATTACCAACATACTTCGTGCCCTGCCAGCCCGCTTTGCCCGCTACCGTCATTTTGTCGGCGGCGTAGCTGCCGCCGGTTTTTAAGCCGCCCCATGCCGCGTTGCCAACGGTTTGCAGGCCGCCCGAGGTCGTCTGTAACCCTTTTCTGGCGCCCTCCGCCAGGCCGGAAAAAAACTGGCCTGCCGCGTGACTCGCTCTGGCCGCGCGCGCTGGCCCCGTGGGCAGCGGGCCGCTTTCAATATCGCCCCGGCTGTTCTGCACGGTCATCTGCTGTAGGGCGGGCGCGCGCTGGATTGAATCAGTCATAAGTCGCCTCTCTGTGTATCGCTACTGAAAGCCATGGTCAGGGTCATCAGATTTGCCAGCCATTCGGCTAAATCAAGGCCGTCCAGCCCCAGGGAATCCCAGCGGCAGAGCAGGCTGACCTCTTCCTGATAAAGCCCCAGCGAGCAGTGCGTCAGCGGCTGTAAATCCCCGTTGGCGACCAGCAGCCGACGGGCGTCATCCTTCTTCAGCTCAAGCGGCGTGGAAAGGAAAAGGTGGCGGCCGTCACCGTCGGCGGTAATGGCTATCTCACGCTCGGGAAAGCGTAGCGAACAGAGGCAGCCGTTGAGCTGGTATTGCGTTGCGGGCAGTTCTAACGCGGCGACAGCCTGCTGCACCAGCGGGTAGTGCCACCGGGCGGCCAGCGCCTGTTCCGCCAGCGCATCGATTTTTAAAGCCGTCTGCTGCTGCCAGCCCATGACCCAGCCGGGCAGTGCTGGCGTTTTGTCTGCTTGCTGCGTTGCCTCGGGCTGGCCGAGAGACAGCAGTAAATCGATCAGGCTGGCGGCAAGGGCGTCGATATCGTTAAGGATGGCCGCCAGCGCCAGCGCATCATCAACGGCGTCAAAAGCCAGGCGTCTGGTCAGCAGCGTCGTACCCTGTTCATCCAGCGAGAGGCTGATGCCGTTCATCGCCATCGCCACGCCGTTAGCGCGCAGCAACAGCTGCTGCCAGGTTTCAGAATGGATTGCCTGGGGCGTGCGCAAATAGCCAACGACGAGCCACAGCGGGACGGGATCTTCGCTTTGGCAAATCATAACTACATGCAGCGCGTCCAGGCGGAGCAGGCCGGTTGTGGCAAATTGCTGCTGCGCCTTTTCGTCTACGCCAAACTGCGCCGCTGCCGCTTGCAGCCAGGCATGCGAGCCAACGGGCAGCGGATTTTGCAGCGTGGGCGCGGCGGCGTTTACGGTGGGAGGATGCGTGGCGTGCCAGGCCCTGTCAGTGACGGTTTTAAGAAGCGCTTGCCGATCCATAATTACCTCAAGGCTGATGCAGATAAACCTTGAGTAGAGCGATCGGCGGCGCGGTTCGGCACCATAACAAAACGCTATGGCTGGATCTGAAAAGGCGGCTCGCCCGCGAAAGCGGTATCAGGCGATTTCGTGACGTTTAAACACCAGCTCGCGCTCGCTGCTTTCGTCAGCCACGAAAAAGTAGCCGTCAACGTCGAACGCTTTCAGCTGTTCCGGCTGCGTCAGGCGGCGCTCGATAATATAACGGCTCATCAGGCCACGGGCCTTTTTGGCGTAGAAGCTGATGACCTTAAACTTGCCGTTCTTCTCGTCCAGGAACACCGGCTTGACGATGCGGCCTTGCAGCTTCGCTGGCTTCACCGTTTTAAAATACTCATCGGAAGCCAGGTTAATCAGCACGTCGTCGCCCTGTTCCGCCAGCGCCGCGTTCAGCGCTTCGGTCAGCCTGTCGCCCCAAAAGGCATAAAGATCTTTGCCGGCAGGGTTGGTCAGCTTAGTGCCCATCTCCAGACGGTAAGGCTGCATCAGATCCAGCGGCCGCAGCAGGCCGTAAAGCCCGGAAAGCATGCGCAGATGCTGTTGGGCAAAGGTGAAGTCGTCTTCGCTGAAGGTCTCCGCCTGAAGTCCGGCGTAAACGTCGCCCTTAAAAGCCAGAATGGCCTGGCGCGCGTTATCCGGCGTAAAAGGCGTTTGCCATGCCTGAAAACGACCGGCGTTTAAATCGGCCAGCTTGTCGCTGATGCTCATCAGTGAGCCGATCTGCGCGGGCGTCAAGTCGCGCGCCACGTCAATCAGCTTTTTGGCATCATTCAGCAGCGCGGGCTGCGTAAAGCGGGCGGTCGCCAGCGGGCTTGCGAAATCCAGCGTCTTGGCCGGGGAGATCACCATCAACATGACAGAATCCTTATGTAATACGCCATCGGAGGGCAAAAAAAAGCGCAGGCAGTGTAGCAAAAAAGCGCCGTGGCACGACAAATCACTGCTATCGGCCCGGACAAATTAGCTAAATAAAGGGCGCGATTTAGCACTCAGTGGCCTGGCCGCAAGCTTACCTTGCATGGTCGGTCTCGCGTGATATTATCCGTGGCAGACAGTTTCAAGAACCCGATAACTCTTCTGAGAGAATGACAACCATGACGGACAAACTGACTTCCCTGCGCCAGCTCACCACCGTTGTTGCCGATACCGGCGACATCGCAGCGATGAAGCTGTATCAACCGCAAGACGCTACCACTAACCCTTCACTGATCCTGAATGCCTCACAGATCCCGGAATACCGTAAGCTGATCGATGAAGCCGTAACGTGGGCGCGCGAGCAGACCAGCAACAAAGAAGAGCAGATCCAGTACGCGGCAGATATGCTGAACGTCAAAATTGGTCTGGAGATCCTGAAGCTGGTGCCGGGTCGTATCTCTACGGAAGTCGATGCGCGTCTCTCTTACGACACCGAAGGCAGCATCAATAAAGCGCGCGCGCTGATCAAGCTCTATAACGATGCCGGTATCAGCAACGACCGCATCCTGATCAAGCTGGCCTCCACCTGGCAGGGCATTCGCGCCGCCGAGCAGCTGGAAAAAGAAGGCATCAACTGTAACCTGACGCTGCTGTTCTCCTTCGCTCAGGCCCGCGCCTGCGCCGAAGCGGGCGTCTACCTGATCTCTCCTTTCGTTGGCCGTATTCTGGACTGGTACAAAGCCAATACCGACAAGAAAGAGTACGCGCCGCATGAAGATCCGGGCGTGGTTTCCGTGTCTGAAATCTACCAGTACTACAAGCAGCACGGTTACGAAACCGTGGTTATGGGCGCAAGCTTCCGTAACGTAGGCGAGATCGTTGAGCTGGCCGGCTGCGACCGTCTGACCATCTCCCCGGCGCTGCTGAAAGAGCTGGCGGAAAGCGAAGGCACGCTGGAGCGTAAGCTCTCCTACACCGGCGAAGTCAAAGCGCGTCCCGCTAAAATGACCGAAGCGGAATTCCTGTGGGAGCACAACCAGGATCCAATGGCGGTTGATAAGCTGGCGCAGGGCATTCGCAACTTCGCGCTTGACCAGGCCAAGCTGGATAAGATGCTCGCCGAACTGCTGTAATTCCCTCACGCGGTCGGTTCGCCGGCCGCGTCCTGTACATCAAGCGTGGCAATGTTTATCCTTCCCCTGTTCCCCTTATAAAACCGCGCCCTCCCGCGGCCGGCCTCACAGTGACGACACAATGAATACTTTACGCATAGGATTGATCTCCGTTTCCGATCGCGCGGCTAACGGCATCTATCAGGACGAAGGCTTACCGGCGCTGGAAGCCTGGCTTTCTACGGCGCTGGCGACGCCTTTTACCGTTGAGAAACGGCTGGTGCCCGACGAGCAGCCAATGATTGAGCACGCCATTTGCGAGCTGGTGGACGAGCTGTTTTGCCATCTGGTGTTGACTACCGGCGGAACCGGGCCGGCCAGACGCGACGTGACGCCGGACGCCACGCTGGCTATCGCGGATCGCGAAATGCCGGGCTTTGGCGAACAGATGCGTCAGATCAGCCTGAATTTTGTGCCGACCGCTATCCTTTCGCGCCAGGTTGGCGTGATCCGCAAGCAGTCACTGGTGATTAATCTGCCGGGGCAGCCAAAATCGATCAAAGAGACGCTGGAAGGCTTAAAGGACGCGGACGGCAAAGCGAAAGTGCACGGTATTTTCGCCAGCGTGCCCTACTGCATCCAGCTTCTGGATGGCCCTTATGTGGAAACGCATGAGGCGGTAGTAGCAGCATTTCGTCCTAAAAGCGCCAGACGCGAAACAAACAGCTAAAAATTTCCGGATTCAGGCATAAAGTTCAGCGCTGCTGGTGTAGCGGAAAATGAACGGTATAGTCATGCTGGCTTTACACGCTCTTATTCCCTCACTTCTGGCTGCGCGACGATTATGCACAATAACAGCACTCGCCGATTGAACCGGCAGGATTACAAAACCCTCTCTCTGGCCGCCCTGGGCGGCGCGCTGGAGTTCTATGATTTTATCATCTTCGTTTTTTTCGCGGCGGTCATAGGCGAACGCTTCTTTCCGGCTGATATCCCCGACTGGCTACGACAGATGCAGACCTTCGGCATCTTTGCCGCAGGCTATCTGGCGCGGCCGCTTGGCGGCATTATCATGGCGCATTTTGGTGACAGCAGGGGAAGGAAGAAAATGTTCAGCCTGAGCATCCTGCTGATGGCCCTGCCGACGCTGGCGATGGGGCTGCTGCCTGACTATGCGTCGCTGGGCGTGGCGGCACCCGTACTGCTGCTGCTGCTGCGCCTGTTACAGGGCGCGGCCATCGGCGGCGAAGTGCCCGGTGCCTGGGTTTTTGTGGCGGAGCACGTGCCGGAAAAACGGATCGGTTTCGCCTGCGGCACGCTGACCGCCGGACTGACGGCGGGTATTTTATTGGGATCGCTGGTTGCCACGCTGATCGCCACCACGCTGTCGGCCCAAAGCATCGCGACATTCGGCTGGCGCATTCCTTTTTTTCTGGGCGGGATTTTTGGCCTGATCGCGCTTTATCTGCGCCGCTGGCTGCATGAAACGCCGGTCTTTACGGAAATGCAGGCACGCAAGGCGCTGGCGCAGGAGCTGCCGCTGAAAACCATCGTCAGGGCGCATCGTCGGAGCGTGATCGTTTCCATGCTGCTGACCTGGCTGCTTTCCGCCTGCATTGTGGTGGTCATTTTGATGGCACCCGCGCTGCTGCAAAAAACCTATGGGCTACCGGCGGCGCAAACTTTACAGGCCAATAGCCTGGCGACCGTTATGCTACTTATCGGCTGCGTGGTGGCGGGCGCGGCGGCAGATCGTTTCGGCGCGGGTAAGACGTTGATGGTCGGCAGCCTGCTGCTGGCGGGCGGCAGCGCCTGCTTTTTTTACGTGGCCGCGGCTGCGCCACAGTATCTTTATGCCGCCTATGCGCTGGCTGGCCTGTGCGTAGGGGTAGTGGGCATCACGCCTTTTATCATGGTTAAAGCGTTTCCGGCGGACGTACGCTTCACCGGCATTTCGTTCTCCTATAACGTCGCCTACGCCATTTTTGGTGGGCTGACGCCCATTTGCGTCACTTTTATCATGAAGCTGACACCCATGGCGCCGCTCTGGTACGTGCTGAGCCTGGCGGCGATGGGCTTTGTGCTGGGCGGCTGGCTGCTGCGTAGCGACAGGCAACCGTTATTAAATCAGGTCAGCGTTCGCTAAAAGACAGGCCCCGTGATTATCCACACGGGGCTTTTTTTATGCCCGCGTTACCTCGCCAATTGGCAGCGCCTTGCGCGCCAGCTGTTCGTTAATCACTTCCGCCATCGCCAGATAAATCGCGCTCGCGCCGCAAATAATGCCTTCGTAACCGGCCAGCGTCAGAATGCGCTCGCTGCCGCTGATATTGCCTGTCGCCAGCAGCGCGAACAGCAGCGTCAGGCTGGCAAAAACAAACTGCAAGGCGCGGTTGGCCTGCAACGTGCCGAAGAACATAAACAGGGTGAAAATGCCCCACAGCGCCAGCCAGACGCCAAGAAAAACCGCATCCGTCGGCGCAGCCAGCCCCAGCGACGGCAGCAGCAGCATGCCGACCAGACTAAGCCAGAAGCAGCCATAGGAGGTAAACGCCGTCAGGCCGAAAGTGTTGCCTTTTTTATATTCCAGCAGGCCAGCCAGGATCTGCGCGAGGCCGCCAAAAAAAATGCCCATGCTGAGCACCACGGACGTTAACGGGAAAAATCCTGCGTTGTGCAGGTTCAGCAGTATGGTGGTCATCCCAAACCCCATCAGGCCCAGCGGCCCAGGATTGGCCAGTTTGTTGTTATGCATAAGTCCTCAGCTATAACAGAAATTAAGAAGAGGCGCGGGCAGGGCGGCTGACCGCCGCTTTCCTGCAAAGCGCGCGGCATCATAAAGAGCCGCCGGGCGGGCGACATTGATCTGCCATAAGGATAAAAACGAAATTTTTTTTAACTCGCCCCTTGATGCCGGGCGCGCAGGCCCCATCTTATTTGGCATCCAGGGTTATGTAGCGAAAAAAAGCGTGAAGCCGGGAGTTGAAACGGCCAAAACCGCCCGCATTAAGTGTGCATAACCTGATTTGAAATGAATTTAAGTGGGAGACGTTTAGATGGGCAAGATTATTGGTATTGACTTAGGTACAACAAACTCTTGTGTCGCGATCATGGATGGCGGCAAAGCGCGTGTACTGGAGAATGCGGAAGGCGATCGCACTACGCCATCCATCATCGCTTACACCCAGGATGGTGAAACGCTGGTTGGTCAGCCTGCTAAACGCCAGGCCGTGACTAACCCACAGAACACCCTGTTTGCGATCAAGCGCCTGATTGGCCGTCGCTTCCAGGACGAAGAAGTGCAGCGTGATATTAAAATCATGCCTTACCAGATCGTTGGCGCCGACAACGGCGACGCATGGCTGGACGTAAAAGGCCAGAAAATGGCACCGCCGCAGGTTTCTGCTGAAGTGCTGAAAAAAATGAAGAAAACGGCGGAAGATTACCTGGGCGAGCCGGTAACCGAAGCGGTTATCACCGTACCAGCCTACTTTAACGATGCGCAGCGTCAGGCGACCAAAGATGCCGGCCGTATCGCAGGTCTGGACGTAAAACGTATCATCAACGAACCAACCGCAGCCGCGCTGGCTTACGGTATGGACAAAGGCCAGGGCAACCGTACTATCGCGGTATATGACCTGGGCGGCGGTACGTTCGATATCTCTATTATCGAAATCGATGAAGTTGACGGCGAAAAAACTTTCGAAGTGCTGGCGACCAACGGTGACACCCACCTGGGCGGCGAAGACTTCGACAGCCGTATGATCAACTATCTGGTAGCAGAATTTAAGAAAGATCAGGGCATCGATCTGCACAACGATCCGCTGGCGATGCAGCGTCTGAAAGAAGCGGCAGAAAAAGCGAAAATCGAGCTTTCTTCCGCACAGCAGACCGACGTTAACCTGCCGTACATCACTGCTGATGCAACAGGTCCTAAACACCTGAACATCAAAGTGACCCGTGCGAAGCTGGAATCGCTGGTAGAAGATCTGGTGAGCCGTTCTATCGAGCCGCTGAAAGTGGCTCTGCAGGATGCTGGCCTGTCCGTTTCCGACATCAACGACGTTATCCTGGTCGGCGGTCAGACTCGTATGCCAATGGTGCAGGCGAAAGTGGCCGAGTTCTTCGGCAAAGAGCCGCGTAAAGACGTGAACCCGGACGAAGCGGTAGCGGTAGGCGCAGCGGTGCAGGGCGGCGTGCTGGCAGGCGACGTGAAAGACGTGCTGCTGCTGGACGTTACTCCTCTGTCCCTGGGTATCGAAACCATGGGCGGCGTGATGACCGCGCTGATTGCCAAGAACACCACTATCCCGACCAAGCACAGCCAGGTGTTCTCAACGGCGGAAGACAACCAGTCTGCGGTAACCATTCACGTGGTGCAGGGTGAGCGTAAGCGCGCGGCGGACAACAAATCGCTGGGCCAGTTTAACCTGGACGGCATTCAGGCAGCGCCACGCGGTATGCCGCAGATCGAAGTGACCTTCGATATCGACGCCGACGGTATTCTGCATGTCTCCGCGAAAGACAAAAACAGCGGTAAAGAGCAGAAGATCACCATCAAGGCTTCTTCTGGTCTGAACGACGATGAAATCGAAAAAATGGTGCGCGACGCCGAGGCTAACGCCGAAGCAGACCGTAAGTTTGAAGAGCTGGTACAGGTTCGCAACCAGGCCGATCATCTGTCGCACAGCACCCGTAAGCAGCTGGACGAAGCGGGCGACAAACTGCCTGCGGACGACAAAGCGCCAATCGAAGCCGCGCTGACCGATCTGAACACCGCGCTGAAAGGCGAAGACAAAGCGGAAATCGAAGCGAAAATGCAGGCGCTGATGGAAGTCTCCAGCAAGCTGATGGAGTTCGCTCAGCAGCAGCAGGCCGCCGGCGGCGCAGCTGATGCAGCCGACGCTTCCGCGAAGAAAGACGACGACGTGGTCGACGCCGAGTTCGAAGAAGTTAAAGACAAAAAATAATCGCCCTTGAGCGGGCACGGTGGGCCGCAAGGCCCCCAGTGAAACCTACGGGCGTCGGAGTGTTCTCCACGCCCGTTCACGCATATTTAGGGCAGGATCACCATAATGGCGAAGCAAGACTACTACGAGATTTTGGGCGTTTCGCGATCGGCGGACGAGCGCGAAATCAAAAAGGCCTATAAACGCCTGGCGATGAAGCATCACCCCGATCGCAATCCGGGCGACAAAGAATCAGAAGCAAAATTTAAAGAAGTCAAAGAAGCCTACGAAATTCTGACCGACGCGCAGAAGCGTGCGGCTTATGACCAGTACGGTCATGCAGCCTTTGAACAGGGCGGCATGGGTGGCGGCGGCGGCGGTTTTGGCGGCGGCGGCGCAGACTTCAGCGATATCTTTGGCGACGTGTTCGGCGATATCTTCGGCGGAGGACGCCGTCAGCAGCGTGCTGCGCGCGGCGCCGATTTGCGCTACAACATGGAGCTGACGCTTGAAGAAGCCGTCCGCGGCGTGTCCAAAGAGATCCGCATCCCTACGCTGGAAGAGTGCGACGTCTGCCACGGCAGCGGCGCCAAAGCGGGCACGCAGCCGCAAACCTGTCCGACCTGTCACGGTCAGGGTCAGGTCCAGATGCGTCAGGGCTTTTTCACCGTGCAGCAGGCGTGTCCGACCTGTCACGGTCGCGGTTCCGTTATCAAAGATCCCTGCAACGCCTGTCATGGACATGGCCGCGTAGAGCGTTCTAAAACGCTGTCGGTAAAAATTCCGGCAGGCGTGGATACCGGTGACCGCATCCGTCTTTCAGGCGAAGGCGAAGCGGGCGAGCACGGCGCACCAGCGGGCGATCTTTACGTTCAGGTGCAGGTGCGCAAGCATCCTATCTTTGAACGTGAAGAGAATAACCTGTACTGCGAAGTGCCGATCAACTTTGCAATGGCGGCGCTGGGCGGCGAAATCGAAGTGCCGACGCTGGACGGGCGCGTTAAGCTGAAAGTGCCTGCGGAAACGCAGACCGGTAAACTGTTCCGTATGCGCGGCAAAGGCGTTAAATCCGTACGCGGCGGCGCGCAGGGCGACCTGCTGTGCCGTGTGGTCGTGGAAACGCCGGTCAGCCTGAGCGAGAAGCAGAAAAGCCTGCTGCGCGAGCTGGAAGAGAGCTTTGGCGGCGTGGGCGGCGAGAAGAACAGTCCGCGTTCGAAAAGCTTTTTCGACGGCGTGAAGAAGTTCTTTGACGATCTGACCCGCTAGCCTTTATAGCGTGCAGAACCAGACGGGCGGCTTAAACCGCCCGTTTTTTATGGCAAGCGCAAAGGGGTCAGCGCCAGGGCTACGCCGTTGGGTTGGCCTGGCTGAGGCTGGTGAGTTCCTGCTCCGACAGGCCGGTTGTTTTCGATACCGTGTCGGGGGCAATGCCATTCTGTAGCAAGGCGCGGGCAATTTTTAGCGTGGCCTCGCGCTCGCCTTCGGTTCGCCCTTTTTGAAGCCCTTTAGTTAATCCTTTTTGTTCAAGGTATTCTGCAATAGTCATCAACACGTCCTCCTGTGACGATAAATGGCTGGTCAGCTCCTGCAGCAGCTTTTCCGGATTACCCGCCGTGCCGATTTGCATCATCCAGTTCATTGAGGTTACTAACTGCTCGTTCGTAGTATAACCTGCAAGCAACAGGGTCACCAACTGTTCCGTCAGCTCCGCCAGGTCGCGCGTTCTGGCGTGCTTCAGCAGCAGCTCCAGCATCGCCATCCGGCGGTGTTTCATGATATCCGCATCATCCATCGCGCCGACGTCAATCAGCGGAAAGCTTCGGGTATAGAGCCGTCGGGCCAGCTCCGGCTCAGCGAACAGCGCCGTCCAGTCTGTGGTATAGGGCCAGGGCGTGGCGCGACCATGACAAAACAGCAGCGGGACGACCAAAGGCAACGCCGTGTGTCCCGCCTCTATATGTCGCTGCATAGCCGCTATCGCGTAGCGCATCAGGCGGAAGGCCATATGCTTATCCGAACTGCTCTGGTGCTCTATTAGCGTATAGATATAGCCCGTGCCGTTACTGGTCCGCAATGAATAGAGCACGTCGGCGAAATAAGTCCGCAAATTCTCTTCAATAAAGCTGCCCGACTCCAGCTGCAAGGTGGTGATATCGCAGATTTCAAGCAGCTCCGGCGGCAGATAGAACGACAGAAAATCCCGCGCAGTGTCGGTATTAGTCAGAAAAGTTTTAAATAGTCCATCATGCGGTACAGGCGAAAGGGTTTTCATCATCGATCCTGAATCAGAAAAATAATGCCGACATCATGTCATGCCCGTTTTATCCGGTTAAGGGCGTTAACAGCGCGATGCGGCGCGCCTCGTAAATAATTTCTCCGGCAGCCTTTTTGCCCGATAAACCACCGCAAACCGTTTTTCCTGCCGTCAGAAACGCGTATGCTGTCAGGCCGCACGATTTGTTTATCAGGAAAGATTGCAATGAAATCCGCGATTAAGCGATTACTCAATAATGAAGCAACCGGCGGCGTGGTATTGATTATCGCTGCCGCTATCGCTATGTATCTGGCCAATTCGGCCGGCACCCAACAAGCCTACCAGTCTCTTCTTGCCATGCCGGTGGAATTCCGTTTTGGCTCGCTGGATATCAGCAAAAATCTGCTGCTGTGGATCAACGATGCGTTGATGGCGCTGTTCTTTTTGATGATTGGGCTGGAAGTCAAACACGAGCTGGTTTCCGGCTCGCTGGCCACGCGTGAACGGGCCATGTTCCCGCTGATTGCGGCTATTGGCGGCATGATCGCGCCCGGCGCGATTTTTGCCCTGCTCAATCATAACGATCCGCTGGCCGTTCACGGCTGGGCTATTCCTACCGCCACGGATATCGCTTTTGCTTTGGGTATTCTGGCGCTGCTGGGCAGCCGCGTGCCGCCAGCGTTGAAAATGTTTCTTATGGCGCTGGCGGTGATTGATGACCTGGGCGCTATCCTGATCATCGCCTTCTTTTATACGCAGGATCTGTCGCTGGCTTCGCTTGGCGTGGCCGCCGGGGCTATCGTGGTGCTGGCGTTACTGAACCGGCTGGGCGTGCGTAATATCGCTATTTATATGCTGGTTGGCATGGTGCTGTGGGTAGCGGTGCTGAAGTCGGGCGTGCACGCCACGCTGGCCGGCGTGATTGTCGGCTTCTTTGTGCCGCTGGAGAAACAGAACGGCCATTCTCCGGCTATCCACCTGGCTCACGGGCTTGCGCCCTGGGTCAGCTGGCTGATCCTGCCGCTGTTTGCCTTCGCCAATGCCGGCGTTTCGCTGAGCGGCGTCTCGCTGGACGGTTTGTTCTCCGCCGTGCCGCTGGGCATTATTTTAGGGTTGTTTATCGGCAAACCGTTAGGTATCACGCTAATCTGCTGGCTGGCCGTCAGGCTGCGCATCGCGGCGCTGCCGGAAAACACGCGTATGCAGGATATTTGCGCCATCGGCGTGCTGTGCGGGATTGGCTTTACCATGTCGATATTTATCGCCTCGCTGGCTTTCGATGCGCAGCATGAGGAGATGGTGACGCTGGCGAAGCTGGGTATTCTTACCGGCTCGATTGTTTCTGCGCTGGTAGGCTATACGCTGCTGCGTATCAAGCTGCGCTGATTGAGGACGACGGCAGGCTCACCGCTTGCCGTTGTCTCTTGCGGCTAAGGCCGGCGTTCAGGAGGCGGCAAACTCAGGCCGGGGCCGAATGGCGGACATAAAAAAGCCCGGAGCCAAACGCCGGGCATAAAAAAACCTGCCTGAGCAGGTTTCTTTATCAAAGCTGATTAACAGACGGGCGATTAAGCCAGTTTGTTGATCTGAGCAGTCAGGTTTGCTTTATGACGTGCCGCTTTGTTTTTGTGGATCAGGCCTTTAGCTGCCTGACGGTCCACAATAGGCTGCATTTCATTAAATGCAGTCTGCGCAGCTGCTTTATCGCCAGTAGCGATAGCCGCGTATACCTTCTTGATAAAAGTACGCAACATTGAACGACGGCTAGCGTTGTGCTTACGACGCTTCTCAGACGTTACGGCGCGTTTCTTAGCTGATTTGATATTAGCCAAGGTCCAACTCCCAAATAGTTCTATGAGGACAATTCAAAGGCCGAGGAATATGCCTCTTTAGCCCGTGGTTGTCAATGGATTTGTGCAAATAAGCGCCGCTGAAACAACGACACCTGGTTACGTTTCGATGGCGCAAGATTCTACCAGCTTCATGGCGATGAATACAGCTTATTCACAAGAAAAATGGTATCGCCCGTCAGCCGCGACAGAAAAAGCCCGCATTAACGCGGTAAAGGCGCATTCGCGGGTTAACCTTCCTGGTGGTAGTTGGTATAATCCGCCGATTTCCACGAACCTGAGCCAGCCATGAAGTTTATCCGCGGCATACATAACCTCCGGGAGCAGCATCGCGGCTGCGTTCTCACCATTGGCAATTTCGATGGCGTACATCGCGGCCATCAGGCGCTACTGTCCCGGCTGCGCGAGGAAGGGCGTAAACGTAATTTACCGGTGGTGGTGATGCTGTTCGAGCCGCAGCCGCTGGAACTGTTTGCGGCCGATAAAGCGCCTGCGCGGCTGACGCGACTGCGCGAAAAACTTCGCTACCTGGACGAGGCGGGCGTGGACGCGGTGCTTTGCCTGCGTTTCGACCGACGCTTTGCCGCGCTGTCGGCACACAGTTTTGTCGCCGATCTGCTGGTCGATAAGCTGGGCGTACGGTTGCTGGCGGTCGGCGACGATTTCCGCTTTGGCGCTGGTCGCGAAGGGGATTTCCTGTTATTACAGAAAGCGGGCGCCGACTACGGTTTTGACGTTATCAGCACCCAGACTTTTTGCGACGACGGCAAGCGCATCAGCAGCACGGCGGTGCGCCAGGCGCTGGCGGAAGACAATCTGCCGCTGGCGGCCACGCTTCTGGGGCACCCTTTCAGCATCTCCGGCCGCGTAGTGCACGGCGACGCGCTGGGCCGCACCATCGGCTTTCCCACCGCTAACCTGCCGTTAAGACGCTATGTTTCGCCGGTAAAAGGCGTGTATGCCGTCGAGGTCCGCGGCCTGGGCGACAAGCCGCTGCCCGGCGTCGCCAATATCGGCACGCGCCCCACGGTAGCGGGCATACGTCAGCAGCTGGAAGTGCATCTGCTGGACGTTGCAATTGACCTGTACGGGCGCCATATAGAAGTGGTGCTGTGCGAAAAAATACGAAACGAGCAGCGTTTTTCCTCGCTTGACGCGCTCAAAGAGCAAATTGCTAAAGACGTGGTGGCGGCCCGAACTTTTTTTGGGCTGAGCGCACCGGTTTAAACAGAAGCGGAATACGGAATCGAGAATCTGATGAGTGACTATAAATCTACCCTGAATTTGCCGGAAACGGGGTTCCCGATGCGTGGCGATCTGGCCAAACGCGAACCGGGAATGCTGCAACGTTGGTATGCTGACAATCTGTACGGCATCATCCGCGAAGCCAAAAAAGGGAAAAAAACCTTTATCCTGCATGACGGCCCTCCCTACGCGAACGGCAGCATTCATATTGGTCACTCCGTCAACAAGATTCTGAAAGACATTATCGTTAAGTCCAAAGGCCTGGCGGGCTTCGATTCGCCTTATGTGCCGGGCTGGGACTGCCACGGTCTGCCTATCGAACACAAGGTCGAGCAGATGATCGGCAAGCCGGGCGAGAAGGTCACGGCGGCTGAATTCCGCGAGGCGTGCCGTAACTATGCGGCAGAGCAGGTTGAAGGCCAGAAAAAAGACTTTATCCGTCTTGGCGTGCTGGGCGACTGGGATCGTCCTTACCTGACGATGAATTTCCAGACCGAAGCCAATATCATTCGCGCGCTGGGCAAAATCATCGGCAACGGCCACCTGCATAAAGGCGCCAAGCCGGTGCACTGGTGCCTGGACTGCCGCTCCGCGCTGGCGGAAGCAGAAGTGGAGTACTACGACAAAACCTCGCCTTCTATCGACGTGATGTTCAACGCGGTAGATGCCGACGCCGTGCGTGCTAAATTCGGCGCTGACAGCGTAGAAGGCCCGATCTCGCTGGTTATCTGGACCACCACGCCGTGGACCATGCCGGCTAACCGCGCTATCTCTCTGCACCCTGAATTTGACTACCAGCTGGTGCAGATCGAAGGGCGCGCGCTGATCCTGGCGAAAGATCTGGTGGCAAGCGTGATGAAACGTGCCGGCGTCAGCGACTGGCAGGTGCTGGGCGAAGCCAAAGGCGCGGCGCTGGAGCTGCAGCCTTTCCGTCATCCTTTCCTCGACATCACTTCTCCGGTGGTGCTGGGCGAGCACGTAACGCTGGAAGCGGGTACCGGTGCGGTGCATACGGCACCAGGCCACGGCCCGGACGACTACGTTATCGGACAGAAATACGGTATCGAAGCGGCCAACCCGGTCGGGCCGGATGGACGCTACCTGCCGGGTACTTACCCGACGCTGGATGGCGTAAACGTCTTTAAAGCCAACGATATGATCGTTGAGCTGCTGCGTGAAAAAGGCGCGCTGCTGCACGTGGAAAAACTGCTGCACAGCTATCCGCACTGCTGGCGTCACAAAACGCCCATCATTTTCCGCGCCACGCCGCAGTGGTTTATCAGCATGGATCAGAAAGGCCTGCGCGAGCAGTCGCTGAAAGAGATCAAAGGCGTGCAGTGGATCCCGGACTGGGGCCAGGCGCGGATCGAATCTATGGTTGCCAACCGTCCCGACTGGTGTATTTCACGCCAGCGCACCTGGGGCGTGCCGATGGCGCTGTTCGTGCATAAAGAAACCGAGCAGCTGCATCCGGATACGCTGGCGCTGATGGAAAAAGTGGCGCAGCGCGTCGAGCAGGACGGCATCCAGGCCTGGTGGGATCTGGACGCGAAGGAGCTGATGGGCGACGACGCGGAAAACTACGTCAAGGTGCCGGATACGCTGGACGTATGGTTCGATTCCGGCTCCACCAGTTACTCGGTGGTGGATGCGCGTCCGGAATTTGAAGGCCACACGCCGGATATGTATCTGGAAGGCTCGGATCAGCATCGCGGCTGGTTTATGTCCTCGCTGATGATTTCCACGGCGATGAAAGGCAAGGCGCCTTATCGCCAGGTGCTGACGCACGGTTTTACCGTGGACGGTCAGGGCCGCAAGATGTCCAAGTCGATCGGCAACACCGTGTCGCCGCAGGACGTAATGAACAAGCTGGGCGGCGATATTCTGCGCCTGTGGGTGGCTTCTACCGACTACTCCGGCGAAATGGCAGTATCGGACGAAATCCTGAAGCGCTCTGCGGATGCCTATCGTCGTATCCGTAACACCGCGCGCTTCCTGCTGGCTAACCTGAACGGCTTCAACCCGGAAACGGATATGGTCAGCCCGGAAGAGATGGTGGTGCTGGATCGCTGGGCCGTAGGCCGCGCGAAAGCCGCGCAGGATGCGATTGTCGCCTCTTACGACAGCTACGACTTCCACGAAGTGGTGCAGCGTCTGATGCAGTTCTGCTCGGTTGAGATGGGCTCCTTCTACCTGGATATCATCAAAGACCGTCAGTACACCGCCAAAGCCGACGGCCTGGCGCGTCGCAGCTGCCAGACCGCGCTCTACTACATCGCGGAAGCGCTGGTGCGCTGGATGGCGCCGATCATGTCGTTTACCGCGGATGAAATCTGGAACGAGCTGCCGGGCAAACGTGAGAAGTATGTCTTTACCGAAGAGTGGTTCGACGGGCTGTTTGGTCTGGCGGAAAGCGAGTCGATGAACGATGGTTTCTGGGCGGAGCTGCTGAAAGTGCGCGGCGAAGTCAACAAGGTCATTGAGCAGGCGCGCGCCGACAAGCGCGTGGGCGGCTCGCTGGAAGCGACCGTCACGCTGTATGCCGACGCCGACCTGGCGCAGAAGCTGACCAGCCTGGGCGACGAGCTGCGTTTCGTGCTGCTGACTTCCGGCACCCAGGTCGCGGATTATGCGCTGGCCACGTCCGAAGCTCAGCAAAGCGAGCTGGTAAAAGGCCTGAAGATCGCGCTGCATAAAGCGGAAGGCGAGAAGTGCCCGCGCTGCTGGCACTACGCGACCGATATCGATCGGGAAGCGCAAATCTGTGGCCGCTGCGTCACCAACGTCAGCGGCGCTGGCGAACAGCGTAAGTTCGCCTGATGAACAGGCCGATTTTTTCGACCGGACTGCGCTGGCTGTGGCTGGTGCTGGTGGTGATCGCCGTCGACTTCGGCAGCAAGCAGTGGATTATGAATACGCTGATGCTGCACGAGTCGATGTCGGTGATGCCGTTCTTTAACTTTTTCTACGCGCACAACTACGGTGCGGCGTTCAGCTTCCTGGCGGATAAAGGCGGCTGGCAGCGTTGGTTCTTCGCCGCGATTGCGGTGGCGATTGCCGTCGCGCTGCTGGTGATGATGTACCGCACCGAAGCCAGCAAGAAGCTGAACAATATCGCTTACGCGCTGATTATTGGCGGCGCGTTGGGCAATCTGTTCGATCGCGCTTACCACGGCTTTGTGGTCGATTTTATCGACTTCTACGTGGGCGACTGGCATTTTGCCACGTTTAATATTGCAGACTGCGGCATCTGTATCGGTGCCGCGCTGATCGTGCTGGAGGGCTTTTTAACGCCCGCCGGCAAAGCGAAAAGGGCAGGGCATGACTGATTCTGTACAGCGTAACAGCGCGGTGCTGGTGCATTTCACCTTAAAACTCGCCGACGGCTCCACGGCGGAATCAACGCGGGATAACGGCAAGCCCGCGCTGTTCAGCCTGGGCGACGGCAGCCTTTCCGGCGAGCTGGAAGAGCAGTTGCTGGGCCTGAAGCCCGGCGACAAAAAAGCGTTTTCGCTCGGCCCGGATGCCGCTTTCGGCCAGGCCAGCCCGGATCTGATCCAGTATTTTTCGCGCCGTGACTTTACGGAAGCGGGCGAACCGGAAGTCGGCGCCATCATGCTGTTCAGCGGCATGGACGGCAACGAAATGCCGGGCGTAATCCGCGAAATCTCCGGGGATTCGATTACCGTGGACTTCAACCATCCGCTGGCCGGACAAACGATTCACTTTGATGTAGAAGTGCTGGAAATCGATCCGGTACTGGAGGCGAACCATGCAAATCCTGCTGGCTAATCCACGCGGCTTTTGTGCCGGCGTCGATCGCGCCATCAGCATCGTAGAGCGCGCGCTGGAGATGTACGGCGCGCCTATCTACGTGCGGCATGAAGTGGTGCACAACCGTTACGTGGTTAACAGCCTGCGCGAGCGCGGCGCTATCTTCATTGAAGAAATCAGCGAAGTGCCGGACGACTCGATCCTGATCTTCTCCGCGCACGGCGTTTCTCAAGCGGTGCGGGCGGAAGCCAAAGCGCGCAACCTGACCATGCTGTTTGACGCCACCTGTCCGCTGGTGACCAAGGTGCATATGGAAGTGGCGCGCGCCAGCCGTAAGGGCACGGAAGCGATCCTGATTGGTCATGCCGGGCACCCGGAAGTGGAAGGCACCATGGGTCAGTACAGCAATCCGGCTGGCGGCATGTATCTGGTGGAGTCGCCTGCGGACGTATACAAGCTCCAGGTCAAAAACGAAGATAACCTTTGCTTTATGACCCAGACCACGCTTTCCGTGGATGACACTTCCGAAGTAATCGACGCGCTGCGCGATCGCTTCCCGAAGATCGTCGGGCCGCGTAAAGATGATATCTGCTACGCCACCACTAACCGTCAGGAAGCGGTACGCACGCTGGCGAAGGATGCGGACGTGGTGCTGGTGGTCGGTTCACGCAACTCTTCCAACTCCAACCGTCTGGCCGAGCTGGCCCAGCGCGCGGGCAAACTGGCGCGGCTGATCGATTCGGCGGACGATATCCAGGAAGCCTGGATCAAGGACGTCGGCTGCGTGGGCGTCACGGCGGGCGCTTCCGCACCGGATATTCTGGTGCAGCAGGTTATCCAGCGTCTGCGCGAGCTGGGCGGCGAAGCGGCCATCGAGCTGATCGGCCGTGAAGAGAATATCGTGTTTGAAGTGCCGAAAGAACTGCGCGTGGACGTTAAGCAGGTCGACTAACGCCTGACCGTTCGCTACAGCCCGAAGGGAAACATTAATACCGTTTTCGCTTCGGGCTTTTTTTATTCTGCCTCATCACGCCTCTTATTCAGTCTCTCCGACTTTCTCTGCGTAATAAAAAGTTAAACAGATCAACTTTTCTAATGTTTTGGCTTGATTCCGTGAGCGAAGCTGTTTGTTATAGCGTCAGGAACAGTAAAAACAGGAGGGAAATATGGGTCACTACGAAGTAAGAAAATCAGACAAGCAGACGGATCAGCCCTGGTATTTTGTGCTGGTCGCCAACAATCATGAAATTATCGCCACCAGCGAGATGTACGCCAGCAAGCAGGGCGCGCTGAACGGCATTAAGTCCGTACGGGCCAATGCGCCTTCCGAAGAGGTGCGCGACAGGAGCTAACCCCGGCGGAGGCGATTTTTCTGCCTCCGCTGTTCAACTTCGCTATGCTTACCCCTTGCCGTTATTGTAAGGAGTCCGCATTGAATATTATCGCGATTATGGGACCGCACCACGCGTTCTATAAGGATGAACCCATCCGCGAACTGGATGGCGCGCTGGCCGCCCAGGGTTTTCAAACTATTTATCCTAAAGACGCTGGCGATCTGCTCAAGCTGATTGAACACAATCCGCGTATCTGCGGCGTAATTTTCGACTGGGACGAGCACGGCTTCGATCTGTGCAGCGAAATAAATCAGCTGAATGAATATCTGCCGCTGTACGCGTTTATTAATACGCACTCGACGATGGACGTCAGCGTTAATCAGATGCGCATGGCCATCTGGTTTTTTGAATATGGTCTGGGCGCGGCGGAAGATATCGGGCAGCGTATCCGCCAGTACACCGATGAATATATCGATACCATTACGCCACCGCTGACGAAGGCTCTGTTCACCTATGTGAAAGAAGGGAAATATACCTTCTGCACGCCGGGCCATATGGCGGGCACCGCGTTTCAGAAAAGCCCGGTCGGCAGTTTGTTTTACGATTTCTTCGGCGGCAACGCGTTAAAAGCGGACGTGTCGATTTCGGTCACGGAGCTGGGCTCGCTGCTTGACCACACCGGCCCGCATCTGGAGGCGGAAGAGTATGTCGCCCGCACCTTCGGCGCCGAGCAAAGCTATATGGTGACCAACGGCACCTCGACCTCCAACAAAATCGTCGGTATGTACGCCGCACCGTCGGGCAGCACGGTGTTGATCGATCGCAACTGCCATAAATCCTTAACGCACCTGCTGATGATGAGCGATATCGTACCCATCTGGCTGAAGCCAACGCGCAACGCGCTGGGCATTCTTGGCGGCATCCCTAAGCGGGAGTTTACCCGCGAGAGCATAGCGCAAAAGGTGGAGCAGACCGAACGCGCCAGCTGGCCGGTGCACGCGGTTATCACTAATTCCACCTATGACGGGCTGCTCTACAGCACCCGCTACATCAAAGAGACGCTGGACGTGCCGTCGATCCACTTTGATTCCGCCTGGGTGCCGTACACCAATTTCCATCCTATCTATAACGGGCTGAGCGGCATGAGCGGCGACCGCACGCCGGGTAAGATCATCTACGAAACCCAGTCCACCCATAAGCTGCTGGCCGCTTTTTCGCAGGCCTCGCTGATCCATATTAAAGGGGAGTACGACGAACAAACCTTTAATGAAGCCTATATGATGCACACCACCACCTCGCCGAACTATCCCATCGTGGCGTCGATAGAAACGGCGGCGGCGATGCTGCGCGGCAATCCGGGCAAGCGGCTGATTAATCGCTCCGTAGAGCGCGCGCTGCATTTCCGGCGCGAAGTTCAGCGGCTGCGAGAAGAATCCGAAGGCTGGTTCTTCGATATCTGGCAGCCGGAAGGCGTCGACGAGCCGCAGTGCTGGCCGATCCAGCCGGGCGAGGAGGACTGGCACGGCTTTAACGATGCCGATGCCGATCATATGTACCTCGATCCTATTAAGGTAACGATCCTGACGCCGGGCATGAGCGAGCAGGGCGTGATGGCGGATGAAGGGATCCCGGCGGCGCTGGTGGCGAAATACCTCGACGAGCGCGGCGTGGTGGTGGAAAAAACCGGGCCTTACAATCTGCTGTTCCTGTTCAGCATCGGCATTGATAAAACCAAGGCGATGAGCGTGCTGCGCGGCCTGACCGAGTTCAAGCGCGCTTACGACCTTAATCTGCGGGTCAGAAACATGCTGCCGGATCTTTATGCGCAGGCGCCGGAGTTTTATCGCAATATGCGCATTCAGACGCTGGCCCAGGGCATTCATAATCTGATCCGCGATCACGATTTGCCAAGGCTGATGCTTCAGGCCTTCGATAAGCTGCCGGAAATGAAGCTGACGCCGCACCAGATGTTCCAGCAGCAGGTGAAAGGCAATGTGGAAACGGTAGACCTCAGCAAATTAGTCGGGCGAGTATCGGCCAATATGATCCTGCCTTATCCGCCGGGCGTGCCGGTGGTGATGCCGGGCGAGATGATCACCGAAGAGAGCCGCGCGGTGCTCGACTTCCTGCTGATGCTCTGCACCATCGGTCGTCACTATCCCGGTTTCGAAACCGATATTCATGGCGCCACCCTGACCGACGAAGGGCAGTATCTGGTTCGCGTGCTGAAAGCGTAGTTCCGGAATTGTGCCATTGTCCTGTGCTTCCGGTCTGCGTAAGGTAGCCGGAAGCTTTTATTCAGGAGAAAGATATGTTTATCAGGAAAGTGCACCATATCGCTATTATCGCCAGCCATTATGAAACCAGTAAGGCTTTCTATTGCGACGTGCTGGGTTTTACGCTGATGGGTGAAGTGTATCGGGAAGCGCGGGATTCCTGGAAAGGCGATCTGGCGCTGAACGGCGAGTACGCTATTGAACTGTTTTCGTTTCCTTTTCCGCCTGCGCGGCCGGACGGCCCGGAAGCCTGCGGCCTGCGCCATCTGGCGTTCAGCGTGGAGGATATCGAGGCGGCAAAGCAGCATCTTGAAGAGAAGGGCGTCAGCTGCGAGGCGATCCGCGTCGATCCGCTGACCGACAAGCGCTATACCTTCTTTAAAGATCCGGACGGTTTGCCGCTGGAGCTGTATCAGGCGTAAAATAGCGCCTGGCCGCTGTCGGCCGGGCCTTTTTGCTTCAGGGATTTGCATGTCACTGTCCGATCTTCAACACCATCTTGCCGGACAACGGCAGCTGCTGGTGGCCTTCAGCGGCGGCCTGGATTCCAGCGTGCTGCTGCACCAGCTGGTCTGCCTGCGTCAGCAGCTCGCCCTCACTTTACGCGCCATTCATATTCATCACGGCCTTAATCCGCTGGCGGAAAGCTGGGCGACGCACTGTCGGCAGCAGTGCGCGCGCTGGCAGGTGGCGCTGGAAGTGGTGTATGTGCAGGTCGACGGGCGGGAAAAAGGCATAGAGGCGGCTGCCCGCGAGGCGCGCTATCAGGCGTTTCGTCAGCACCTTCAGCCCGGCGAATGTCTGTTGACCGCGCAGCATCTGGACGATCAGTGCGAAACGCTGCTGCTGGCGCTGAAAAGAGGCAGCGGGCCGGCCGGGCTGGCCGCTATGCCCGTCAGCGTCAGACTTGATTCGCATCTGCACCTGCGGCCGCTGTTGACGCAGACGCGAGCGCAGCTGGAGCAGTGGGCGGCAGAACATCAGCTGAGCTGGGTTGAGGACGACAGCAATCAGGATACGCGCTACGACCGTAATTTCCTGCGTCAGGTTATTCTGCCCGAACTGAGCGCGCGCTGGCCTCATTTTGCCCGCGCGGCGGCGCGCAGCGCGGCCCTGTGCGGCGAGCAGGAACAGCTGCTGGATGAGCTGCTGGCTGAATCGCTCCGTTCGCTAATGGATGAAAAGGGCGCGCTGGCGATAGCGCCGCTGGCCGCGATGAGCGACAGCCGACGCGCCGCGCTGCTGCGACGCTGGATAGCGCAGCATCAGGGGCTGATGCCTTCGCGGGATGCGCTGGCGCGTATCTGGCAGGAAGTGGCCTGTAGCCGTGAAGATGCGGAGCCGCGCCTGCTGTTGGGCAATGTTGAAATCCGGCGCTTTCGCGGCCGCCTGTACTGGCTGCCGGTCGCCGTATCTGTCCGTGATGAGGTGCTTGCCTGGCCTTTGACGTCTTTATCGCTGGCGCTGCCGGCTAAAATGGGCAGGCTGGTACGCGGTGACACAGGCACAAAAGTGCGGGTGCCGCAGGCTGACGAGGCGGTCAGCGTGCGCTTCCAGGCGCAGGGGAAAATACATATTGTCGGACGCGCGGGCAGTCGGCCGATAAAAAAAATCTGGCAGGAGCTTGGTGTGGCCCCGTGGCTGCGCGAGCGCACGCCGCTGCTGTTTTATGGCAATCAGCTGATTGCCGCCGTGGGCGTCTTTGTTACCCGTGAAGGCGATCCGAAAGAGCAACCCGGCTGGCAAATCAGCTGGCAACAGGATGAGCAATGAAAAAAGTAATCGCGTCGGCGCTGCTGCTGGCGATCAGTTTCCCCGCGCTGGCGGGCAACGCGCAGAGCGGCCAGCAAAAAGCCGCCAGCTGTCAGGGCTGTCACGGCGCCGCAGGCAAAGCCGCCGTGTCGCTGTATCCCAATCTGGCGGGCCAGAATGCAGACTATCTCGATCACTCGCTCCACGCCTATCAAAAAGGCGAGCGCAGCGGCGGCCAGGCAGAGGTGATGAAAGCTTTCGTAGCGGGACTGAGCGATGAGGATATGGCGGATCTGGCGGCTTACTATGCGGGCCTGAAGCCCTGACGACGGAGGGCGGAATAGCTTCCGCCCGATTGGGGGTTAGTCAGACTCGCTGACCACGACGGTACCCAGTTCAGGGTGGCTGAAACTGGCGATATGATCCAGACGCAGCTCGCGGATCTCGCCTGAGAGATCGACGACCAGGTATTCCACCTTCTTGCGCAACAGCATATCTATGGCCTTTGCCTTCAACTGCTCGCCGTCCTTCAGCGCCAGCGCCAGCGTCAGCTGTTTCTGGCAGGCAAGTTCCAGATTGTCGTAATCATCGCAGTTGATCGGTTGGTATTCATTCGTCAACATAATCGCTCACCAATAAGTTAGCAGCAGCAAAAGCTGCCTGTTCCCTGATTGAAGAGTGTAGCTCAGGATTTGCGGCTACCTCATTCAGTGCTTTTAAAACGCAAGCTATCGCGTCCGGCACGTATCCCAGATCGCCGCTGCCGATTTCAGCATATTTACGACGAACTAATTCACAATACTTTTGCACATGCACCTCAAGAATTTTCTTTGGCGACCTGACGACTATAACACAGGATTTCACGGGAAATCAGCCAGGCGGAGCGTGATTTGCTGCCCGCACGGGTTACAATGCCCGACAACGACTATAAGGAATACCATGGCACTTAAAGCGACAATTTATAAAGCCACCGTCAACGTGGCCGATATGGACAAAAACGTGTTTCTGGACAGCGTGCTGACGCTGGCCCGACATCCTTCCGAAACGGAAGAAAGGTTGATGCTACGTCTGCTGGCGTGGCTGGTTAACGCGCATGAAAGGCTGACCTTTACGCGCGGCCTGAGCGCGGAAGACGAGCCGGAAATCTGGCTGATGAACGATCACAACGGCATTGAGGTCTGGATAGAGCTGGGGCTGCCGGACGAGCGGCGGCTAAAAAAAGCGTGCAATCGCGCAGCCCGCGTATACTTGTATACTTATAACGCCCGCGCCGCGCAGATTTGGTGGCTACAAAACCAGAGCAAGCTCCAGCAAGAGAATCTGACCGTGCGTTTCCTGGATGATGAACAGCTGAAGGCGCTGACGCAGCTTGCCTCGCGCTCCATGACGCTCCAGGCGACCATTCAGGACGGCACCATCTGGCTTTCCGACGAGCAGCAGCATCTGGAACTGCGCTTTACCGACTGGCTGCTCGACGGTAAACCGGCATGATCGTCCTGTCACGCCACGCGACCATTCCCGATAGCGAGCTGGAGTTAACCGCTATCCGAGCGCAGGGGAACGGCGGTCAGAACGTGAATAAAAGCTCTACGGCGATCCATTTACGGTTTGATATTCGCGCCTCCAGCCTGCCGGAGTTTTATAAAGAGCGGCTGCTGTCGGCCAGTCACCATCTGATTACGCCGGAAGGGATAGTGATTATCAAGGCGCAGGAGTATCGCAGCCAGGAGATGAATCGTGAAGCGGCGCTGAAAAGGCTGGAAAACCTGATCCAGGAGCTGACGGTAGTCGAAAAAACAAGGCGGGCCACGCGGCCCACGCTGGCGTCTAAAAAGCGGCGGCTGGAGGGCAAGGCGCGCAAAGCCACCACCAAATCGCTGCGCGGCAAAATGCGACGCGTGCCTGACTGATCGTATGACAGAGGAGGGAAAGTGAAAAAGGTTCTGATTGTTCTGGTGATATCGCTGTTCTTTGGCCCGCTGATGGGCTGTCAGAACTACGATGCGGCGGCAACGGTGCAGCCGCGCGAGGCACAGGTGCAGAACTATCGCGGCGTTATTCCCTGCGCCGACTGTGGAGGCATCCAGGTCACGCTCTCTTTAGAGCAGGGCGGGCGCTACCGTTTGCAGGAGCGCTATCTGACCGACGAACACGTTGAAAATCAGCAGCAGGGCCACTGGTCGCGCACGGCGGAAAAACTGGTGCTGGTATCGGATCAGGGAGAGAAGCGCTATTTTCGGCCGCGCGACAGCGGGCTGGAGATGACGGACGCGAGCGGCGAAGCGCTATCGACCACGCTGAACTATCGGCTGGCGCCGGTAGAAACGGGCAGCTGAAGCGGCGGACAGAACGCCCGCCGCCTGACGACTACTTGTTGATTTCGGCCAGCAGGAAATCCAGGATTTCGCCTGTTTTAATCATCTGCTTCTCGCCCGCGCGGCGGGATTTGTACTCCACTTCCTCGCTGTCGAGATTACGGTCGCCGATCACCACGGTATGCGGCACGCCAATCAGTTCCATATCGGCAAACATCACGCCAGGACGCTCTTTGCGATCGTCAAGGATCACGTCGATGCCTTTAGCGCGCAGCTGAGCGTACAGCTCTTCCGCCAGCTCCTTCACGCGGAAGGATTTGTGCATATTCATCGGCAGAATAGCCACCTGGAACGGCGCCAGCGCCGCAGGCCAGATAATGCCGCGCTCGTCATGGTTCTGCTCGATAGCGGCAGCCACGATACGCGTGATGCCGATGCCGTAACAGCCCATGGTCAGCACCTGATTGCGGCCGTCTTCGCCCTGCACGGAGGCTTTCATCGCTTCGGAATACTTGGTGCCGAGCTGGAAGATATGACCGACTTCGATGCCGCGCTTGATCAGCAGCGTGCCTTTTCCATCCGGGCTGGCGTCGCCTTCCACCACGTTGCGCAGATCGGCCACGCGCGGCAGCGGCAGATCGCGCTGCCAGTTGATGCCGGTCAGGTGCTTGCCGTCCTGGTTCGCGCCGGCGCAGAAATCGCTCATCATCGCGACGGTGCGGTCAACCACGATTGGCAGCGTCAGGCCGACCGGGCCAAGGGAGCCAGGGCCTGCGCCCGTTGCCGCGCGAATATCCTCTTCGCTTGCAAAGGTCAGCGGCGCGGCGACGATATCAATTTTTTCGGCTTTGATTTCGTTAAGCTCATGGTCGCCGCGCACAATCAGCGCAACCAGCGAATGGCCGCTCTCTTTGGTTGCCTGTACCAGCAGCGTCTTCACGGTCTTCTCAATCGGCAGCTTATGCTGTTCAACCAGCGCCGCGATGGTTTTCGCGTTCGGCGTGTCGATTTCCACCATTGGCTGGGTGGCGTCTGCACGGCTGCCGGCTGGCGCAACGGCCTCGGCCAGTTCGATATTCGCCGCGTAGTCGGAGCCGGTAGAGAACACGATATCGTCTTCGCCGCTCTCGGCCAGCACCTGGAACTCATGCGAGGCGCTGCCGCCGATGGAGCCGGTATCGGCCTGCACGGCGCGGAAATCCAGGCCCATGCGCGCAAAGCTCTGGCTGTAAGCGCGATACATATCATCGTAGGTCGCCTGCAGCGATTCCTGCGAAGTATGGAACGAATAGGCATCTTTCATGATGAACTCGCGCGAGCGCATTACGCCAAAGCGAGGGCGTACCTCATCGCGGAACTTGGTCTGGATCTGGAAAAGATTCAGCGGTAGCTGCTTATAAGAGCTCAGCTCGTTGCGGATCAGATCGGTGATCACTTCCTCGTGCGTCGGGCCAAGTACAAAAGGGCGGTCGCCGCGATCGACCAGGCGCAGCAGCTCCGGTCCGTACTGCTCCCAGCGTCCGCTTTCCTGCCACAGATCGGCGGGCTGCACGACCGGCATAGAGATTTCGATAGCACCGGCGTTGTTCATCTCTTCACGCACGATGTTTTCGACTTTTTTCAGAACGCGCAGGCCGGTTGGCAGCCAGGTATACAGCCCGGAAGCCAGTTTGCGGATCATTCCGGCGCGCAGCATCAGCTGGTGGCTGATCACTTCAGCGTCGGCAGGCGTCTCCTTCTGGGTGGAGAGCAGATATTGAGTAGTACGCATGAGTTACGATTCCAGTTAAGCAGAAAGCTACATTAAGCCAGGCTAAATAATTGCTGGCGGCTAGTGTACCAGCGTGGTCAGAGACTCAAAAGAGACAGAAGATAAATTAACGACGCTCTACGGCGGTCACCAGCGTGCCGGAGGCGTCGACGCGCCAGCGCACGTTGAAATCCAGCAGCCAGGCGGCGTATTCCCGTTCCGGCTCTTCGCCTTTGCGGTAGGCCGGACGCGGATCCTGGGCCAGCACTTCGGCGATAAAACGTTGCAGATGCGGATAGCGCGCGCCGTGCTGCGCGATCTGCTGGACGGCCTGCGGCGAAAACGCTACCGGCATAGAGGCTTCCGGCGCCTCCTGCGCGAAACCCGCGCGCGCGGCAGGGATCGACTCGGCGAAAGGCAGGTAGGGCTTGATATCCACTATCGGCGTGCCGTCAACCAGATCCAGACTGCCCAGTTCCAGCACCACTTCGCCTTTTCCCGTCCGGATGCCCTTCAGCTCTACCAGCGACATGCCGATCGGGTTGGGACGAAAGGTGGATCGGGTGGCGAAGACGCCCATGCGCGCATTGCCGCCCAGCCGGGGAGGGCGAACGGTGGGTCGCCAGCCGCCTGCCATCGTCTGGTGAAACACAAACAGCAGCCACAGATGGCTGAACGCTTCCAGCCCGCGCACCGCTTCCGGCTGATTATAGGGCGACAGCAGCCGCAGCTCGCCGCCGCCGTCCTGGATCAGGCCTGGCTGACGCGGAACCGCGAACTTCTCTTTCCACGGCGAATGGATAGTGCCAATTGGCTGGAAGGTAAAACTCATTGGCCGCTGACTTTCAGGGCCGAACCCTGGCACACCGCCTGGCGGTAGCAGCCCTGGGAATTGGTGACGATTTCACACTTGTGCAGCAGCACCGCATTGGCTTTCATCGCGGAGGCGCGGATCTGCATTCTTTTACGGGCGGTGGCGATAGCCGGCGGCGAGCTTTGTCTGCTGCTCTGGCAATCTTCGCCATAGACTTCGCCCAGATCGCGGAAAGGCTTGCTGACCAGATCGCTGGCGTCGCTGTAAAGTTTTACCGGTGCGGGACGCGGCGCGGGTTTGCTCCTGACTGGCTCAGTTTGTGCAGGCTGCTTAAAAGGCTCTACGGGCTTATAAGGCTTATGCAGCAATGAACACCCTGTCAGCGAAAGGGCTAACAAACAGAGCGGTACAACACGCATGGGAACATCCTCATTGTCGGTAAAAGAGGCGTTATTGAAGCAAGCCCGGCGGCAAATAACAAGCGCGCATAAATGAACAAAGCGGGCTGTTGCCCGCTTTGCTGAGGTGACGGCCAGGTGACCGCCAGAATAGTGTGGTACTGAAAGGAAATTACCAGCCTTTCACCGCGCCGCCGTTGAAAATCTTATTAGCCGCTTCGCTGACTTCGTCGGACTGATAGGCTTCAACGAATTTCTTCACGTTTTCAGCATCTTTGTTATCTTCACGCGCTACGATCAGGTTCACGTAAGGAGAATCTTTATCCTCAACGAAGATGCCGTCTTTGGCCGGCGTCAGGTTGATCTGGCTGGCATAGGTAGTGTTGATCACCGCCAGCGCAATTTGCTGATCGTCCAGTGAACGTGGCAGCTGCGGCGCTTCCAGCTCAACCAGCTTAATGTTTTTCGGGTTTTCTACCACGTCCAGCACGGTCGGCAGCAGGCCGATGCCGTCTTTCAGCTTAATCAGACCTACTTTCTGCAGCAGCAGCAGTGAGCGGCCAAGATTAGTGGGATCGTTCGGAATGGCAACCTGCGCGCCATTCTGCAGCTCGTCCAGCGACTTGATCTTTTTCGAGTAGCCTGCAATTGGATAAACGAAGGTACTGCCAACAGGCACCAGCTTATAGTTGCGATCTTTGATCTGCTGATCCAGATAAGGCTTGTGCTGGAAAGCATTAACGTCGATATCGCCCTTGCTCAACGCTTCGTTCGGCAGGACATAATCGTTAAAGGTGACCAGCTCTACATCCAGACCATATTTATCTTTGGCGACCTTTTTGGCGACTTCGGCAACCTGCTGCTCGGAACCTACAATCACGCCGACCTTAATATGGTTAGGATCCTTCTCTTTCTGATCGCACCCGACCAGCGCCAGCGAACCAATCAGCGCACCCACAGCGGCAATCGTTTTAAAATTAAACATATCCTTTCCTTAATCTGTAAGAAGCGTTATTTACTTGTGGGTGACAGCACGAACAATGCGGTCGCCACAGAACTGAATCAAATAAACCAGAACCACTAACAGCACCAATACGGTATTCATCACGGTGGCGTTGTAGCCGATATAACCATACTGAATACCGATTTGTCCCAAACCGCCCGCGCCGACGGCGCCGCCCATGGCCGAATAGCCGACCAGGGTGATAAGCGTAATGGTCGCCGCATTAATCAGGCCGGGAAGGGCTTCCGGCAGCAGCACTTTTTTCACGATCTGCAACGGCGTCGCGCCCATCGCCCGCGAGGCCTCAATCAGGCCATGCGGCAGCTCCAGCAGCGTGTTCTCTACCATGCGCGCGATAAAAGGCGCGGCGCCGATGGTTAACGGTACGATAGCCGCCTGTAAGCCAATCGAGGTGCCGACGATCATGCGGGTAAACGGGATCATCCAGACCAGCAGGATAATAAAAGGAATGGCGCGGAAAATATTCACCAGCGCGGATAAAAAGCGATACAGCCCGCGGTTTTCGATAATCTGGCCCGGACGCGTGACGTACAGCAGCACGCCAAGCGGCAGGCCGAGCACGAAGCCAAAGAAACCGGAAACAAAAGTCATGACCAGCGTTTCCCATACGCCACGGCAGAGCAGCAGAATCATTGCCTCAGACATAACCTAATACCTCTACCTTTACATGGTGTTCCTGCAGAAAAGCGATTGCTGTCTGCGTATCAGCCGCTGCGCCGTGCATTTCCGTCAGCATAATGCCGAACTTAACGCCGCCTGCATAATCCATCTGCGCGCTGATAATATTGTTGTTAACGTTAAAACGGCGGGCTGCTTCCGACAGCAGCGGAGCATCTACGGACTTGCCGGTAAATTCCAGGCGTAATAAAGGGACGCTTTCTGGTTTCGCCGTTGCCGACAGCCGCGCGGCATAATCCTCCGGAATATCCAGATGCAGCGTGGACTGAATAAACTGCTGTGCCAGCGGCGTCTTGGGATGAGAAAAGACTTCGCTGACCGTGTCCTGTTCAATCAGCTTGCCGTTGCTGATCACGGCGACGCGATCGCAGATGCGTTTCACCACGTCCATTTCATGGGTGATTAGCAGGATAGTGATCCCCAGGCGACGGTTGATATCTTTCAGCAGCTCCAGAATCGCTCTGGTCGTCGCCGGATCGAGGGCGCTGGTGGCTTCGTCGCACAGCAGCACTTTAGGATTGGTGGCCAGCGCGCGGGCGATAGCGACGCGCTGCTTTTGTCCGCCGGAAAGATTGGCAGGCCAGGCGTCCTTTTTATCCGCCAGACCAACCAGTTCCAGCAGCTCGTTAACCCGCGAGTCGATCTCGCTGCGGGAAAGCTTGCCCAGCTCCAGCGGCAGCGCGACATTGCCCGCAACGGTACGGGAGTTCAGCAGGTTAAAGTGCTGGAAGATCATACCGATTTGGCGGCGCGCCTGGGTCAGCTGACTTTCTGAAAAGGCGGTTAAATCCTGGCTATCCACTAACACCGTGCCTGAGGTAGGACGCTCAAGCAGATTCACGCAGCGGATAAGCGTGCTTTTCCCGGCGCCGGACGAGCCGATTACGCCATAAATTTGTCCGGCGGGCACTTCCAGGCTGACATCCGTCAGCGCGGTAATAGTGCGGGTGCCCTGTCGGAACACTTTGCTGATATTTTGAAGTTTTATCATTTTATTATCGTAATAGAGTGGGCCGTGGCAAATATTCGTCTGCACTTTCCTGCAGAGAGCTGCGAGTGGATGGTAAGGCATCCAGACGTCTGAATCAATCAATGCGCGCTTAAGGGGCATTCTCTCTGCGGATACAAACGTGCGATACTCTGTCTTAACATTAGTAGCAGGAGTTTCCACGTGACGAACAAAGTCCCCGCAATATTTCTCGACCGTGACGGTACCATGAATATCGATCGCGGCTATGTCCATGAGATCGACAACTTTCAGTTTATCGACGGCGTTATCGAAGCGATGCAGGAACTGAAAAAAATGGGTTTCGCGCTGGTGGTGGTCACCAACCAATCTGGTATCGCTCGCGGCCTCTTTACGGAAGATACCTTTATGCAGTTAACGGAGTGGATGGACTGGTCGCTGGCCGATCGCGAAGTCGACCTGGACGGCATCTATTATTGTCCTCACCATCCGGAAGGCGTAGTGGAAGAGTATCGTCAGGAATGCGACTGCCGTAAGCCGCAGCCGGGCATGCTGCTCTCTGCCCAAAAAGAGCTGAATATCGATATGGCGGCTTCTTATATAGTAGGCGACAAAATTGATGACCTGCTGGCAGGTAAAGCGGCAGGTGTAGGCACAAAGGTATTAGTGCGCAGCGGCAAGCCGGTAACGGAAGAGGGCGAAAATGCAGCAGATTGGGTGATAGATAGCCTTGCTGACCTGCCTTCGCGCATCAAAAAGCGCTAAAAAGCAGCGTTGCGAGCAAAAATAGAGCGAACGATAAAAAAGTTCATTTTTACGCTTGCCTTTCCGCGGCGCCTCCCTATAATGCGCAACCACTGAGACGGCACAACGGCTTACAGGCCAGCGGCTCAGAAGGTTCAGGAAGCTGAATCGCCGGAGAAAACTTCTGAAAAAGTGGTTGACTCTGAAGGAGGAAAGCGTAATATACGCCACCTCGCGGCAGGAAGCGAAAGCACTGGCCGCAACGCTCTTT